>JACRBM010000022.1 GCA_016219275.1 Chloroflexota bacterium | reverse complement strand
GTAACTACTCAGCCAACCCACATTTACGCCGATGAAAAAACAAATTTATCCGCGAATAACGCGAATTGCGCGAATAAGAAGAAAAAATTAGCGAAGATTCGCGTAATTCGCGGATAAAGGAACGATGGCTGAGTAGTTACATGAAATCGTTGTACAAAAAGCAAAGAATTTTGGGACGCGGATTCACGCGGATTTTCGCGGATAAGAAAAATATCCGCGTTCATCCGCGTCCAATAATTTGTTTAGTTTCGGCTTGTCCGAGTTAGGAGTACCATGCCTGATACCACTCAACTCAACGACCAAGCGATTCCCGAACGCGGCATCAAAAAACCGGAAGCGTTCGTCGAGCCGCCCGCGCCGAAACGCGCGATGGCGATCCAGGCGCATCCCGACGATCAAGAGTTCACCATCGCCGGGACACTCGCCAAATGGGCGCGCGCCGGGTGCGAGATTGTGAGCGTGTGCATCACGAGCGGCGATGCCGGCTCGAATGACAAGACTGAAGCGCACATGACCAAGCCGCAACTCGCGCAGATTCGCGAACAGGAACAGCGCGACGCGTGCCGGGTGCTCGGCGTTCAGCACGTCGAATTTTTGCACTACCCCGACGGCGTTTTGCAACCGACGCTCGAACTGCGCCGCGACCTCACGCGGCTTGTTCGCAAATACAAACCAGACGTCGTCGTCTGCGGCGATCCGACCGTGCGCTTTTACGGCAACAGTTACATGAACCATCCCGATCATCGCGTCGCCGCCGACGTGACGCTCGACGCGGTGTTTCCCTCAGCCGGTACGAAATTTATTTTTCCGGAATTGTTGATGGAAGGACTAGAGCCGCACGAGGTCAAAAAAGTTTTCGTTCACGGCGCGGAAAAACCGGAAACGTTCGTGGACATTAGCGGCGTGATTGACATCAAAATCGCCGCGCTCAAAGAACATCGCAGCCAACTGCACGATTGGGACCCCAGCCAAATGATTCGCGATTGGGCGAAGGACGAAGGCAAGGAACGTGGGATGGACGCAGTCGAGGGGTATCGGGTGATGATTTTGAAAGAAGACAAGCCAGTGGTCAGTGAACAGTGAACAGTAGGACAGTATTCAGTCTTCAGTATTCAGTTTCGTAGTTGATGAATGCGATAGAGATTATGCTTTGCTTGTGGATACAGACCTGTCAGGTCGCTTGCGCGAAAACCTGACAGGTCTCGGATTCCGAATCATTTTCTTGCCGTCAATCGAAAAACCTCATGGGGTTCGCCGTGTCTCTGGGATGCACTCAAGACGCACGGTACTCTTGCGAGCGAGGAGTCGTCGAGTATGAGTTTTTTTGCCAATCATCGAAACGCGCCGGCAATCAACCGCGTCGGCACGACGAGTTATCCAATGCTAGATGAACGGCACGGTTGTGTCAATGGATTTAAGGCGGGCATTACACTCTACACTGAGCCAGACTATCGCACTCCCGGCGTGCACGAGGACCAGGAAGGATTTGTCGTGCTAGAGGGTACGGGCTGGGCAAAAGTAGGCGACGAGGAATTTCGCCTCGAACCCGAGGTCTGTTTCATCGCGCCGGCGGGCACGCCGCACGCGATCAAGCGCGATGTGAATGTGCCGCACGTCAAGGTATGTTGGTTTCACGGCGCGGTCAAATAAACACGCGTCAACGAATCCTGACGTGGGCGCGAAGTGGAAACTGCCTCCATTCGCTCGGTCTCGTCTCGACGTTCGAGGACGTGAACGCGTTCAGCGAGTTTGCGCGCGGGTTGGTGGATAAGCGCGCGGGAGAAGTATAACAAGACCCGTCAGGTTTTTCAAACCTGACGGGTCTAATCTTGCGTACACATTTCAAAAGTGGTAGAAACCCCGGACGATGTTTACCCTGTACGGGTGAACCGCGGCGAACCGCCACGCTCCGCGCACCGTAGCCCGGACTTACTCTCTACCACGTCAGAATTCTAACATGCGACACACGTGCTGTCAACCCTCCCACAGTTGAGCGATTGGAAAAATGAAAATGCCCCAAGCCCTCCACCCTTGCGGACTACCCTGAAAGAGTTTCCGTGACATCATCACGGTTTTCGGGCTTGGTGGCATTTCTGACTCCATTATATCACAAAGCGTCAACCGACTCGTGCCCAACAAAACTAGGACAGATAAACATCGGCGGATATATTCAATCGCGCGCAGTATGAGTCTAGTACAAATCTCTTGTCGTTACGGCACGTTTGTATTCCACTCCCAGCGGCTTTAAGAGCGCAAAATGTTTTGCCCCGCATTCGATCTTCATCTGCTCAATGCCGCGTAGCAATTGCCAATCCAATGTGCCTTTGGTTTCGGCAACAAAGTAAACGCGCGAATCATGTTCCATCACCACCGCCCAATCGGGAATGTAATCGCCGATGGGCGTGTGGACGCGAAAGCCGCGCGGCAGTTTGAAGAAAAATTTGATGTGTTCGTCCGCCTCGCAATCGCGCGCAAAATTGCTTTCGATTTCGCTATCAATTGGAACGTAGTTGAAAGGCGTCTTGTCGGGTTTGCTGACGGCAAAGAGGTTTGCCAAGTACGTTTCGATTTCCTCGAACTTGAACAGAGCCATTTCATAGAACGCCCCGTTGATCTGTTCGTACTTGACGCCCTCGACCATCAGACTGGACAGGTTGCGGCGGATTGCGCCAACCACATTGTCCAAAAATAGTTGCGGATTGATTTCCAATTCTGCATAACGCCCCGATTGTTTCAAGATTTCGTAAATCGTATTGCGCGACACATCCAAGCGGTTTTGGATATAACCGTAGACATCGGGCAGAACGTAACGTGTTTCGCTGGCATATCGCACACCTGCATCGCGGAGCGTGCTCGTAACGCCCTCTTCGGTGAAATTCAAACGCGCGGTGTGCGCTTCGAGCATTGGCGGTTTTGTCAGCGGTACTTGTGTCAAGTCGGACAATTCGGCGACGGTACGGCGAATCAATTCCACCGTGTCGTATTCCACACGATAGCGCGTGTGGTGTTTGATGCGTTCCCAAATGTCGAACAGGAGCGGAAAGTTTTCGATCGTCAGTTCTTTGGTAAGGCGCACTTTTGCTTTATCACGCGCGTTCTTGATTCTGCCTTTGAACTCGACGCTGGTTTCTTCTTGAATCTCGCGTTGTAACGCGTCGGAAAAATCCTCGTAGGTTTCGTTCGCAACGACGGTCAACACGTTCGTATGCTTGTCTTGGACGCGCAATCCCGCACTATTCACGGGCAAACGTAGTCCACGCCCTATTTCCTGGCGTTTCTTGAGATCGCTTTTGGTTTCGTTGAGTGTGCAAATTTGAAACACGTTGGGATTGTCCCAGCCCTCGCGCAGTGCCGAGTGCGAGAAAATGAATTGCAACGGTTCATCCAAACTCAACAACCGTTCCTTCTCTTTCATAATCAAACTATAGGTGTCTTCATCCGCTTTGGTATTCTTTTCCCGCGAATCAACCCAGACTTGTTGTTTCTCTTTACCCGTGCCTCTCTTGTCCGACGAGAAATAGCCATTGTGAACTTGGTCAACCGAAAAGGGTATCAATCCACCGTGTTGTCTGGCGTAGCGCGCAAAAGCGGTTTCAAACCAAACGGCAAATTTCCCCTTGACGGGATTGCCGTCTGCGTCGTATTCGCGGTAATTGGCGACACGATCAATGAAAAACAGGGACAAGACTTTGATGCCGCGTGGTTGCAATCGCGCTACTTTTTCAAAGTGATGCTTGACGGTTTCTTCGATTTGATACTTGAGCACGTCGTCGGTCAACCCGCCTTGCGTTGCGCCTTCCGCAATAACTGCGCCGCCCGAAAATTCAATCGTCCCTTGCTCGGCGTTGATGTGATTGAGAATAAACCCGTTACGGTAAATGTCGCGCTCGCCTGATTTCTCGTACAAGTCATCGCCCAAGCCCAGCGTCACGTCCTTGGGCTTGACGCCGCCGCTTTCGTTCGCGTAAATCGTTACTTTGGCTTTGAGTTGCTTTTTGCCGCGTTCGATTTTCTTGAGTTGAATGTATGCCGCATTGTAGTTGCCATCGGCAGTAATGCCGTCCACTTCGATTTGCTTGACCAGCCCCAGGTCATACGCTTGGACTGGATTCAATGTATAAACCAGGTTGTACAAATTGCGATGCGTCGCGCTATAACGCAGTGTGCAAAGCGGATTGAGGTTGTGCAGTGCCGCGCGCCGCACTTCGGTTTCCATATTTTGCGGTTCGTCCACGATGACGATGGGGCAGGTTGCTTGCAGGTACTCAATCGGCTTGACGCCCGTCTCGCGCACGGTATTGATGACGTTGGTATCTTTGGTGAAACTGTCGATGTTGATGACGAGAATTTGAATCGCGTTCGATGTGGCGAAATTCCGTAGCGCCGTGAGGTTGCGGCTGTCGTACATCAAAAAGTTGATTGGCGGATTGCCGTACAAATCTTGAAAATGGTCGTGCGTGATTTCCAGATTCTTGACCGCACCTTCACGAATGGCAACGCTGGGAACGACGATGACAAACTTTTTGAACCCGTACACCTTGTTGAGTTCGTAAACCGTCCGTAGGTAAACGTAGGTTTTGCCTGTGCCCGTTTCCATTTCGACGGTGAAATTGAGCGGAATAAAATCGGTTGCGCCTGTTTCTGCATCCCTGATGTATTCGCATCGCTCTAGCGCGCTCGATAACGCGATGCCATTGCGAGTTTGCGCGGCGCGAATATTTTCAAGCAGTTGCGCTTGACTCAACACCAAGCGGTTGCCGATGCCTTTTTCGGTGAACGCGAGCGAAGACCCTTCCATGGCGAACGAGATTTCAAATTCGCCTTTGGCGAGTGGTTGTCCTTCAAAAACATCTACCACCGCACGGACGGCATTCAATTGGTATTCCTGGGAACTGTCGAATAAGAGTTTCATGGTTCAATTTTAGCCGCGAAGGACGCGAATTAACGCGAAAAATAATTTGTGAAGATTAGCGACATTCGCGACAGATGGGATTGAGCTAGCTGTCGTCTCGCCGCGGAATGTGTCAATAGGTTTGGTACAACTCTTTTCGGAATTTACTGAAGTGGTGCCGCCACCTCACCCGCTGGTTTGGGCGGATTGATCCAGACCGCCACAGGCAGTTGAGCCGGCACTGGTGGATGTTTCACGAACC
>JACRBM010000021.1 GCA_016219275.1 Chloroflexota bacterium | reverse complement strand
ATTCAACTCGAGTGGGAGTCGCTCGCGCGCTGTCATAAAATATGCCACGGTATTGTCAGGATGTCCAATTTGAGTTCATTGAACGTCCGTGTATTCACCGTTTAGAAACTACCGAAGGATTTATGCCGAGCTGTACTAGTCGTGTTTGGGTATTGGAGGAAAAGCTCTGATTCGGTATTTCTCGATATTCGTTTGTTGATCCGATAAATACTAGCGCATCGCCGCTTGGTGACCAGACCGCTTTATGGTATCCATTCCCATCATCAGGAGTTACTCTGACATTTTGAACAACAGTGAATATCTCGCGTTGAACAGGAAGTAACGGTTTGCCGCCAGTACGATGAGTCGCACAGTCGAATAAATCGTTTTTTGCTAAAGCGAGACCGATTATCTCTGCTCTTGAGTGGATGCCTCTATGTTTCTGAGCGGCAGGTTCGTTGAGCGTTTCGCTGCCCCCAAAACGACCTGGTTGATCCACTACCCCAACAACAATGCCCGCGCCAATCAATGCCACAAATGTTGAGATGACCAGAATTCTGATTGGACGCAGCACCTGCATCTCCAGTCTCCGTTCCAGTTCAGATCATTGATCTGCTAAATCGTCAAATTCGCTATCACTCTCTCGCGATCACAAACGCGCCGATGAGCGCGGCGAGCAGTAACAACGACACCGCTTCGAATGGAAGAACGTACGTCGTCACAAGTTCCGTACCCAGTTTCGCGATCAAGTCGCCTTGGAGCGCGGCTTGCGCGATGGGCCACTTGACCGTCAGCGTCACCGCCGCGAGCGCGATGAACACCAGCGTCGCGATGCCGCCGGCGGCAAGCCATTGCGAATTTTGCGGCGAGGTCGTGTCCTTCATCAGTCCGCGCGTCAACATGATCGAAAACAGGATGAGCACCGAAATCGCGCCGACGTAGACGAGCACTTGGACAATCGCGACAAACTCGGCTTCGAGCACGAAATAAATTCCCGCGACGCCAAAGAATGAAACGATCAAACCCAGCGCGGCGCGCACCAAGTTACGCGCGCTCACCGCAAGAAAACCGCCGACGAGCGTGACTGCCGCGAGAATGAAAAAGACTGCGTTCGTAAGAAATAAATCAGCCGTCATCGTGATTCCTTCAACTCAAAATCCGATTCCGTTGTAAACACTGAGAAGAACACTCGCGAGCAACAGGTTCACGAGCGCGATCGGCACGAGCACCTTCCACGCGAATTTCATCAATTGATCTACGCGGAAACGCGGCAAGGTCATCCGAATCCACATGCCGAGCCAGACCAGTGCGTACGTCTTGACGATGAACCAGAGCCAGGGTGGCAGGAACGGACCTTGCCAACCACCGAGGAACAAGGTCGCGCCCAACATGCACACGATGAAAAAGTTGAAATACTCGGCGAGGTAGAACAAGCCCCACTTCATCCCGCTGTACTCGGTGAAAAAGCCGGCGACGATTTCCGATTCGCCTTCGATCAAGTCGAAGGGCGAGCGATTCACTTCGGCGAGCGCACAGATGTAGAACAGGACGAACGCGATCGGTCCGACCGGGAATGCGAGGATGAACCATTGGAAACCGAATAAACCGCTTTGCGCTTCGACAATCTTGTTGAGCGACATCGAACCGGCGAGGAGGATAATCGTAACGACCGTGAGCACTTGGGGGATTTCGTAACTGACCACTTGCGCGACGCCGCGCATTCCGCCGAGGAGCGAGTACTTGTTGTTCGAGCCATAGCCCGCCATGAAAATACCGATAACGCCAATCGAGCCGACGGCGAGCATGAACAACAGACCGATGTTGATGTCAACCGGTGTCATGCCTTTACCGTATGGCACCACCGCGAGCGCGAGCACCGCCGGCGCCATCGCGACCATCGGCGCGAGCGTGTGTACCAACCGGTCGGCATTCGCCGGCACGATGTCTTCCTTGATGAGCATTTTAATCGTGTCGGCAATTGGCTGCAGCAGACCGAACGGACCAACACGATTTGGACCAACGCGGTCTTGCAAGCGCGCGGCGTTCTTGCGTTCGAGCCAAATCATGATGAGCACCATCAGCACCATGAATAGCAGAGCGGCGGTTGCGACGAGCAAGCCCATGATCGCGGCGACGAGCGCGCTCGCCACATCGGCGGGCAGGGCGCCTTTGAGCCAACCATTCAACAGCCCGTTGAGCCAATCGTAAATGAGAACGAAAAGATTGTTGATGAAATCCATAGTTTATCCTGTAGTCGTCTAGCCGCGTCGTCACCTCGCCAATAGTCGAAAGACGAGCCGACTATTCGCCGAGGAGACTATTAGACTAACTAGACCCATTCGAGCAGATTCTTGCGCCACGCGTACGCGAGCGCGAGGACGAGGATGCCCAAAAAGACGACCATCTCGACCAACGCAAATGTGCCCAGCGCGTTGTACGCCACCGCCCACGGGTAGAGGAACACAACTTCGATATCGAAGACGACAAAGATCAGCGCAAAGAGATAGTACTGGACGCGGAATTGCACCCAGACATTCTGCGCCTCTTCAGGAAAATCTTCGAATTCGAGACCACATTCGTACGTGGCAGATTTGGACTTGTTGGGCTTTTTGGGACGAACGACCCACGCCATTAAAAGGGGAATAACGGGGAAAATCAATGCCATGACGGCAAAGATGCCGACCATGCCGTAACGGTCTAGCACTGCGCTACTCCTTCGTAGATGAGGATTTCGTGTCAAACAAGTTCATTATATCACAGTGATTTTGTTTTGACAAACTTTTGCGCGTGCGGGATTTCGTAAGGGCAAGGCATTGGCTCAATCGCTTGTCGGTAAGAATCCATAATCAAGCCCGCGTCACTTTACATCAGTGGCGCGATTTTGCAAATGCCTTGCCCCGACCACGCGCATCGCGTTTTCGCCGAGAATGTTGCGGAGGTCATCGTCGCTCAATCCCGCCGCGCGGATGTCGTTCAAAAACAGGTCCATGCTCGGCTCGCGCTGACGTTTCGGGTACAGCAGCAACGGGAAATCACTGCCGAATAAAATCTTGTCGCTGCCGACGATGTTCGTCACCGCGCGAAAAATTCCGATGTCGTACAGCAGAGGCGACGCGGCGGAATCGTAGAACACATTGCGCGCGATCTTGCGTACCTCGCGCATCAACTCGTAGAACGGAAACCCGCCGCCCCAATGCGCGAGCACGATTCGCAAATCGGGAAACGCTTTGACGAACGCGTAGATTTCGGCGGGTGCAAGTTTGCCCTTGCCTGGGTACACATGTCCAACCGGCTCGTTCGTGTGCAGCATCAACGGCAGACCCAGGTCGGACAATTCGCGCGCGAGGTTCATCAGCCCAGGATCGTCGAGTCGAAAGCCCTGCCCGTCCGCGTTCAGCTCGCCAACGCCAACCACACCACCTTCAACACACCGATGTAATTCACGGATCGCATCCGCGCCCGCATTCGGTTGCACGGTCGCAAGCACGGACACGCGATCGGGATATTGTCGCGCGATGTCCATCAGCCACGAATTTTGCTCGACGCAAATTTCATTCGCTTGCCAGCACCACCCGGCGACGACCGCGCGATCCACTCCTGCCGCGTCCATCGCCGCGATCAATTCGTCCGCGCCAACCATCCGCGCGACCGCGCCGCTGTACAGCGCGCCAAAGAACGCGTCGCGCGCGGCGTACCGCTCGCGCTGTGCGATCACCTCCGGCGAAAAAAGATGTGTGTGCGAATCAATAATCACAAGCGCATTATAATCATTTTCCCGCGAAACGGAATTTCCCGTAACGCAAGATGGAATCTTGCGCCACAGTTGACCGGATTCTTGTGGGGCAAGATTCTATCTTGCCCATTGCGACTCCGTTGACCGGATTCTTGTGGGGCAAGATTCTATCTTGCCCATTGCGACTCCGTTGACCGGATTCTTGTGGGGCAAGATTCTATCTTGCCCATTGCGACTCAGTTGACCGGAATGCCCAAGGCGAGTACACTACAACCCGCATAATTTTTCTTCGAGGTCAATCGCATGGAAAACGAACCCCAACGTGTTTTGGTTGTGCTCGCGCATCCCGATGATCCAGAATTTTTCTGCGGCGCAACATTGGCAAAGTGGGCAAGGCAAGGTCGGGTCATTCGCTACCTCTTGCTGACGTGCGGCGACAAAGGGAGCGACAATCCCGACATGACGCCGGAAGATTTGTGCATAGATCGGCAAGGCGAGCAACGCGCCGCCGCGCGCGTCATCGGCGCGCAGGATGTCGTGTTTCTCGATTATCACGACGGCGAACTGTTCAACACACTCGACGTGCGCCGCGCCATCGTGCGCGAGATTCGACGATTCAAGCCGCACGTCGTCGTCACCGGGGATCCGCTCTCGTACATTCGCCCGAACGGCATCAACCATCCCGATCATCGCGCCGCCGGCGCGGCAACGCTCGACGCCGTGTTTCCCGCCGCGGGCAATCGGATGTACTTTCCCGAATTGTTGGGCGAAGGACTCGAACCGCACGCGCCAAAAGAAGTGTGGCTGTGCGTGACCCAGGAACCGAATCTGTGGGTCGCGGTCAACGACACGTTCGACATCAAACTCGCCGCGTTGCGCGAACATCGCAGTCAAATCAAAGATTTCGCCGCGCTGGAGAAACGCTTGCGCGACCGTATGCGCCGCGCTGATTTCGATGGCGAGTTTTACGCGGAAAGTTTTCGCGTGATCAAGTTTTGAAATGACCGCCGACCGCCGATTGGTCGGCGGTCAAACCCGCGCACTAGTACGCAATACGAAATACGCATCACTTTTTCCGTATCCCGACGGAGTATCTCATGCCCACTCGACTCGCGTACCTCGACGATCCACTCACACTCGAATTCACCGCGCACATCACCGGCAAAACGGTTTTGCCCGATGGTCGCCGCGCGGTGGTACTCGACGCGACGTACTTTTATCCGACCGGCGGCGGACAGGAACACGACACGGGAACCCTCGGCGATGCGCGCGTGACCGATGTCGTGACGAACGACGCGGGCGATGTTCTGCACATCGTTGATCGCGAGGTAAATGGCGACGCGTTGCCCGCGCGGATTGATCGCGCGCGGCGATTCGCATTTATACAACACCATTCGGGTCAACATCTCTTGTCGCAAGCATTCGAGCATGAACTCGACCTCGAAACCGTCGCGGTCAACATCAACATTGATTCGGCTTCGACGCTCGACTTGAACACGAACGCGATCAGCGCAGAGAATCTCGCGCGCGTCGAAAATTTTGCGAACGTGATCATTTACCAAGACCGCGCGATCAAATCGTACTGGGTCAGCGAAGCGAATATCACGTCCGTGCCGTTGCGCCGTCCGCCCAAGGTGACCGGGCAAATCCGAATCGTCGAGATTGACCAACTCGATTACTCCGCGTGCGGCGGCACGCATTGCCCGCGCACCGGAATGATCGGTGTACTCAAGATTCTCAAGACCGAGCGACGAAACGACAAGACGCGCATTTATTTCGCGGCAGGCACGCGCGCGCTTGAATTTTTCCAACAGTACCAAACCATCGTCACCCAGGTCGGTCTCTCGTTCAGCACCGGACCCGAAGGCATCGTCGCCGCGCTCGAACGCCAACGCGACGAGTTGCGCGCCGCCCAAACCGCGCTCGCCCAATTCGAAGAAGCACGCCTGCACAATCACACGCGCGAATTGATCGCGCACGCCGAATCGCTCGACGCGCTCAATCTCATCGTGGCGGACGAAGGCGAACGCGCGGCGCAAGCCGTGCGCGCGATCGCTAGTGCGCTGCAAAACGAACCGGGCATCGTCGCCGTGCTCGTCACGCGCGCGGGCGGCAAACTCGGTGTCGCCGTCGCGTGCGCGGCGGACACCGGCGTGAACGCGAACGCGCTGATTCGCGCGTTGCTCGCGGACATTGCTGGGCGCGGCGGCGGCGATGCGAAACTCGCGCAGGGCGGCGGCGCGGCAAGCGAGGAACAAATTCGCGCGTTGCTCGCGAGCGTGAAAACGCGCGTAGCGGAATTGCGGCAGCGTCCAGACCTTCCAGGTTTCTAAAACCTGGAAGGTCTGGACGCGATTTCGTGTATAATGTGGATCGTATTGCGTATCGGACAAATTCAATTCACAGGAGTCGTACTATGTCTAGTGCTACGTCATCCCCCGCCAAGCGCAACCTGTGGCTGTGGCAACCGAACTTGATCGTTTTCGTTTCGAGCGCGTGCATCATGGTGATCGAACTGGTCGCCGGGCGCATGATCGCACCGCACGTTGGCTCGTCGCTCTACACGTGGACGAGTGTGATCGGCGTGGTGCTCGCGGGGATCAGTCTCGGCAATTACATCGGCGGCATGCTCGCGGACAAGTGGGGTTCGCTCAGGTTGCTCGGCATCGTTTACTTTGCGTCGGCGCTCACATCGCTCGGCATCCTCGCGATGGATCGCCTCGATCCGATCACACCGCTCGATATTCCGATCGTCGCGGAAATCGTTCTGCTGACCGGCGCGTTGTTCCTCGTGCCATGCACGATCCTGGGAATGATTTCGCCCATCGTCGCGAAACTCGCGGTGAGCGATCTCGCGAAAACGGGAAGCACGGTGGGGATGATATACGCCGCCGGCGCGGCAGGGAGTATCGTCGGCACTTTCCTCACCGGCTTTGTGCTGATTTCGTGGTTCGGCACGTACGCGATTGTGTGGGGCGTCGCCGGAATCTTGTTCGTGATGGGCTTGCTCTTTTTGCTCGCGGGACGTTGGCAAGCGATGTTGCTTTCCGCGTTGATCGTCGCGGGCGCGTCCACGTACGCGTCGAACGACGGCTGGCTCAAAGGTCCGTGCGTCGTCGAGACGAATTATTTTTGCATCAAACTGTACGACATCGAAGAGCAAGGACACCCAGTTCGCCAGCTCGTGCTCGACCACCTCGTACACAGTTTCGTGCAATTGGATGATCCCAAGCATCTAGTCTACGGTTATGAAAAAATCTACGCCGAGGTGGCGCAGTCCCGCAAAGCGTACGATCCGCAGTTGAGTGTGTTGATGATTGGCGGCGGCGGCTATACATTCGCAAGGTACATGGACGCCGAATATCCTGGGAGTGAGATGCACGTCGTCGAGATTGACCCGGGCGTGACCCAGGTTGCGTACGATCGGCTCGCGCTTAACCGCGAAGCCAAGATCGTGACGTTCAACGAAGATGCGCGCTTGTTTTTTACGCGCCCACCCAATCGCAAATACGATTTGATCCTGGGCGACGCGTTCAATCACTATTCCGTGCCGTACCATCTGACGACGAAAGAGTTCAACGACCGCGTCCGCGCGTGGCTGGCGGACGACGGTATGTACGTCGTCAACATCATTGACGGCGCGCGCGGCGAGTTTGTGCGCGCGTACTATTACACGCTGACCAAGACCTTCAAGTACGTTTATCTCGCCGAAGGCAATCCCGATTGGCGACATGCCTCGCGCAGTTTCTTTGTCCTGGTCGGCGCCGACAAGGAACTCGACCTGAATGCCGTCGCGCAATTCGATGGCGGCGATGGCGATGCGTTATTCGCGCGCACGCTCGCCAGCGACGAACGCATTCGGACGATGCTCAACGAAGCGCCACTCATCACGCTCACCGATGATTACGTACCGGTGGACCAAATGCTCGCGTCCGTGCACAGCGGCGACGTGCCGAATCAATGATCGCGGCACGCTGGCGCATCCCCGACGCGCCGCCCACGCGACCCGATTGTTTCATCATTCCATCGTACGCGTTGCGCGATCGCACCCGCCCCACCCGCCCGACCATCGCGCAAATCGAGTTAGCGATCGCGTGGTGGCAGAAATTTCCGCACGCGAAACTCATCATGTGCACCGGCGACAATCAGCGCCTCGGCGTCACGAACGCGGCGGTGATGATCGCTTACGCCGCACAGCGGGGCGTGCCGCGCGCGAATCTCATCGGCGAAGATCGTTCGATCAACACTTGGGAAAATCTGCGGTTCGCGCACGACATTATCGAACGCGAAAACCTGGGTCAGCCGACGCTCGTCACACTCGACCTCTACACGCGGCGCGCGGTCGCAACTGCGCGCAAGATGGGCTGGCGCAATTTTCACTGGCTCTCCGTCATCGCCTCGGGCGAACCGGCGTACGGCTGGAAGGCGGTTCAAACGCACTCGCGCTTGACGATTTTTTGTTACGAGTTTGGCGCGTACGTGTACAGCAAAATTGTTGGTTGGGTTTGACGTAGGGGCGAGGCATTTGCATAACCGCCCATCTTCAAGCAACGCACCTGCAAAACGAGTCGCGTGAATTGGAGAATCTTGATTGGGCAAATGCCTCGCTCTTACTTTTTTGACGCGCGCCACGCCTTGTGTTAAGATGAAATCAAAGGAGTCCAAACCTTGAGATTTCGAGATCGCCTCTTTCGATTTTTCCTCGCGCTGATTGTGCTCGCCTCGCTCGTCGGTTTGTCGTGGAGCGTTGCCACGTGGGTCCAGTCGCATAACCCCGGTCCGGCGATTGTGCCCGCGCGCGTCATTCCCGACACCGACGTGAATCCGTATGGCGCGAATTTTTTCCTCGACCGCGAAGTGGAAGAATGGAAACGCGATCGCACGGTGCGGATGGCGCGCGAAGCCGGCATCGTGTGGGCAAAGCAAGAATTTTCCTGGGAAGAAATCGAGAAACGCAAAAATAGTTTCGATTGGGACAAGTCGGATCAAATCGTCGCGACGTTTGAAAAGTACGGCGTCCAAATCATCGCGCGTTTGGATCGTCCCCCGGCATGGGCGCGCAAAGACAAGAACCTGCCGCAATCACCGCCGGACAATTTCAACGATTACGGCGATTTTGTGGACGCGTTCGTCCGGCGTTATTTGGGACGTATCCACTTTATCCAAATTTGGAACGAGCCGAATATTTTTCCGGAATGGGGCAATCGCCCGGTGGACCCGGCAGGTTACGCCGCCTTGTTGGAAATCGCGTACCAACGCGCCAAAGCCGCCGACCCCAGCATCCGCGTACTGTCCGCGCCGCTCGCGATCACGCTCGGCGAGGGCTGGGACGCCACGTCCGATCAGTGGCGGCACATGAATGACCTCGATTATCTCACCGCACTGTACCAAGCCGGCGCGAAAGACTATTTCGACATTCTCTCCGCAAACGCGTTCGGCTTGCGCGCGTCGCCCGACGATCCGCCCGATCCGAACAAACTCAACTTTCAACGCGTCGCGCTCGCGCGGCAAATCATGGAGCAGAATAACGACGCGCACAAAGCGATATGGATCAACGAGTACGGTTGGAACGCGTCGCCGCCGGATTTCAAGAATGACCAACTCGTCTGGGGACGTGTCACCGAGCAACAACAAGCCGAGTACACGTTGCGCGGCATCAGCGACGCGCGCGCGAAATGGGCTTGGCTGGGCGTCGTCAACATTTGGTATTTTCGCCAGGTCGGCGACATGACGCCGGATCGTTCCGATTATTATTTTCGAATGGTGGACGTGGACTTTACGCCGCGCCTGGTGTATTATCGGTTGAAAGACCTGGCTTCGCCCGCGGCGGTCGCGCAACCCGGTTGTTATCAAGAGACGAATCCCGCCATCGAGTACAGCGGCGTGTGGCAACCGTACTTGACCCCGCGCGCAAACCTGGGACGCGAACTCGTGACGCGCCAGCCCGGCGCGCGCGCAACGATTCGGTTCTGGGGCGACGGCATCGAACTAGTGATGCGCCGCGGACCGACCGAAGGACGCGCGTGGGTGACGCTCGACGGACAGCGCGTGCCCAACCTGCCGCTCGACACGAATGGGAACAGCTACATTGATTTGTCCGCGCCGAACGATCAAGCCCAGGTTCATTTGCCGATTGCGAAAAATCTATTACGCGGTTCGCACAAACTCGAAGTAGTTGCCGGACAAGGGGGCGAAATCGCGCTCGATGGTTTTCAAGTGCAAGCAGATGGGACAAACGATTTGCCCTGGGCTTTGTTGGGCGGATTCGGCGCTACGTTCGTGCTGGCTGTAACGTTGTTCATCGGGAGTCTCGTGCGCGCGCGCCGCGGCTTTTCACCGAGAAAGTAATTCGTGGAACGCAATCAACTCATCAACATCGTGCTCGTGCTCATCATCATCCTCATCACGCTCATCGTCGCGCAAATGGTGTGGCATCTCTTGAGCGACTATGCCGACGTATTGTTGTTGTTCCTGCTCGGTTGGCTCGTGTCGTTCATCCTCAACCCGATTGTCTCGTGGCTCGGCGAGAATTCCTCCTTTCGCCTGCCGCGCGCGGCATCCATCGCGATCATTTATCTCGCGTTCGCCCTCATCATTGTGATTGGCATTGCATTGCTCGCGCCGATCGCGATTCAACAATTGTCGGATATCGCGCGGCGCTTGCCGGCGCTCGCGTCGCAAGCGCCGCCGGCAATGGCGTGGCTCGAAGATCGGCTCGCGCGCATTGGCGCGCCGATCAAAATAGACGAGGCGCTGCGCGCCGCGGTCAATAGTTTGCAAGGGTACGTTACCGCCATCGTGCAAAACGCGCTCGGCATTTTCACTAGTCTGCTCGGCTTTGTCGCGAATTTTTTGTTCGTGTTGATCCTGGGATTTTACTTTACACTGGATGGTCCGCGCTTGCGCGCCGTGATCAGGGATGTCATTCCCTCGGAATATAAAGACGAAGCGAGTTTTTTTGCGCGCAGTGTGGATCGCACGTTCGGCGGATTCATGCGCGGTCAGTTGATTCAATCTATCGCCATCAGCATTGGCACATTGCTGGTCATGACGATCCTGGGATTGAATTTCTCACTCGTCATCAGTTTGTTCGCTGGGCTGTTCATGCTGATTCCCTTGGTCGGTCCGTTCCTCGCGCTCCTGCCGCCGCTCTTTGTCGCGTTGATTCAAGCGCCGAATCTGACCATCTGGGTTTTGGTCGCGCTGTTCATCTATCAATTCGTCATCACGAACGTGATCATGCCGCGGCTGTTGAGCGACTCGCTCGATATGCACCCGCTACTCGTGCTCGCGGCGATTTTTCTGAGTGTCAAGGTCGCCGGATTTTGGGGCGCGTTTTTTGGCATTCCAATTGTCGGCGTGCTCTGGGCAATGTTCCGATTTTTTTTCGAGCGTTGGCAAAGCGCACAAAAAGATTCACGTCCGCTGGCAAAGTGACCGACGACGACGGACCGCCAACCGCCGCAAAAAAACAAACTCCTCGATTTCTCGAAGAGTTTTTTTATTCTGAATTCTGGTTTCCATTCATCCACGTGAGAATCGCTTCGAGCGCGCCGCCGCCAATCGCGCGCGACTTGTCGCTGATCGTAAAACACGTCTCGCGATTTGCGCGCGGGTCCACGTCGCCGATTTTCATGCCCGCGTGAACCGGCAAACTCGCGTGCACGAGTCCGCGCAAGATTCCATCGAACGGCGCACTCACATCGGCACCACTCACGCGCGCGATCACTTCGCCCGTCGCGACGTAATCGCCAATCTCACGCAACGCGATGATGCGCCCATCCACCGGCGCGCGTAGCACGCGTTCCGTGCTCTTGCCGCCGATTTCGCCCGGCGTGCCCGTATTCGCTTCCGCCGCGCGATGCCACCACACGCGTCCCAGGTTGTGCCCGCGACGCGTTTCGACGACCGCGTGACAGTTCACGCCCGGTATAAATCCCGGACCGAGCGCGAGCACCAAGCGCGCGTCCGTGATGCGCGTGCCGGTGTTGCGCTTCGCCATGACCGCATCAATCAACACGCGGGGCGCAAAAAATTCGCACGCGCGCATCTCTGGATCAACCAACACCGGAATCACATCCGCACCCAAAAGTGTGCGCGCGTGTTCGAATGATTCAGCGCGGCGCGCGGTGACGCCCTCAACCGTGATCGCGCCGTCGTACACCGCGCTCGCAAATGCGACCGTGCGGCGGACAACGAGTGGCTGGGCAAGTTCGGTGATAACGACGGGAAATCCAGTCTTGTGTAACCGCCACGCCACGCCGGTGCCGAGGTCGCCGGAACCTTTGATGAGAATGCGGATTTGGGAAAAGAGAGACATGATCGAGATTGGAAATCAGATGTTGGAAATTGGGATTGCCGATCCGACACACCGGCTACATCGTTTGCACGCGCTTCCAAACTTGCGCCGCGCGTTCACGCGCTCGCGCCGCAATCGCTTCTTCGTCGAGCGTGAGCAGTTCGCGGTCTTTCATCAGCAGTTTGCCGGCGCAAATTGTGTGCGTGACATGTCCGCCATCAATGCCAAAAATGAGTTGCCACGGGAAATTGCCAGCAGTCAACGGCGTGAATGGAACATAGTCGAGGAGGATAATGTCCGCGAACGCGCCGACCGACAACTCGCCTACACGCGGCTTCCAAAACACTTGCGCGATGTTTGCATTGTTCGCGTACGCCATTTGCAAAACCTGGTCCGCGCCCATCACACGCGGATCGCGTCGCGTGGCTTTGTGCAAGAGGTACGCGAATTTCATTTCCGCAAAATGATTGTTGGAGAACCCATCGTTGCCCAAGCCGACATTCACGCCGCGCCGCAACATACCCAGGATGTCGGCAACGCCGACCGCGTTGTTCATATTCGAGCGCGGATTGTGCGCGACGTGCGTTTTCGTTTGGCGCAGCAATTCGATTTCGCCGATGTCCGCGTTGACGCAATGCACCGCGATAGATTTCGCGCCAAGCACACCGCGCGCGTGCAAGCGATCTACGACGCGCATTCCGTACTTGCTCAGTGAATCATCCTCGTCCGCAACGTCTTCGCCAACGTGAACGTGAAAGCCGGTGGGCAACCCCTCAACTTCATCGAGACACTTTTCCAATGTTTTGTCAGACACGGTGAACGATGCGTGCAAGCCGAACGAAGCGCCGAGGCGCTGGCGAATGGCGAATGGCGAATGGCGAATTCGTTTGATGAACCGGATATTTTCCTCGATCCCGGCTCTTGCACCCGCGCTGCCATTCCGATCCGTCACTTCGTAGCACAACGATGCGCGCAAGCCGGATTCGAGCACCGCATCCGCAATCGCGTCAAGCGAGCCGTCAATCGCGTTGGGACTGGCGTGATGGTCAATCAGGGTGGTCGTACCATTGCGAATTGCGTCCGCGAGGCAGACGAGCGCGGAGAGTTTGCAATCGTCGAGCGTGAGCGCGCGATCAATCTTCCACCACAGGTTTTCGAGAATCTGCGGAAAATTTCGCGGCTGGTTCGCGGGCGCAGAACCTGGGATCGCCATGCCGCGCGCGAACGCGCCGTAGAAATGCGTGTGCCCAACGATACTGCCGGGCATGATGAGTTTGCCGCGCGCGTCGAGGCGTTCGGCATCCGGGTAATTGGTAAGTAGTAATTTGGTTGTGCCAATGTCTGCGATCTTGTCGCCGCGAACATACACCCCGCCGTTTTCGATGACGCGGTTTTGCGCGCCAAGCATAATGACTGTGCCGTTCGTGATGAGCATAGCCCCCCTCCGCCTGTCATTGATGATTTTGTCCAGACCTAATTTTTGGCTAATTTTTGACCAATGCTGATTTGCGCCTGCCATCGTTCGCGTCATAGTCCGTCTGGCTTTCCAGGATGGCGCAAATAATGCGCACGAGCTTGTTCGCCACATTAGACTTTATCGGAAACAACTTTTACCTCGCGCCAAGACGCAAGGCACGTAAAGAATCATCTTAAAAAACTTGGCGTTCTTGGCGGCTTGGCGAGAGATGTCTTATTCCCGATAATGTCTATTATTCAAAACAAGTTTTTTGGCTTTGCTTTCCGCGACCTTCCTCGCGTAGTACGCCCGAAAGTGTTTGTCGTGCGTGCTGACCGAACGCGCCGCCAAATGCAGTAACTTGCGCGGTTGGCTCGGACCATAATGACGCGAGGTGAGGTGGGCATAGACGGATGTGCCACTTTCGCGAGCAATGGGCGCAATCCCAAGATGCGTCGCGAGTTTGGGGGCTGGAAACGGGTGCATCGCACAGTGCGTGAGTACCAAGATGTGCGCCGCCAGCAAGAGCCCCACGCCCGGAATGGTGACGAGCCAAGTCAGCAAACGATGTGCGGTGGGATGTTGGTCAATCAAGCAATAGATTTCTTGCTCCAGGGCTTTATTGCGCGAGCGAGTTTCGGTGATCATGTGTTCATAGACCTGCTCGGCGAACGCGATGCGGACGACTTGGCGCCGTAACCCGCGCAAGGCGTTCTGCTGTGCGGTCGCTTGCTGAACCAACTGTTCGCGCGTGGTGAGCCAGCCCTGCAATTGTTCGACCAGTTCGCTCGACGGCTGCCAGAGCATCAGTTCGTCGCTGTAGCGACAGGCGTATTCGGCAATTTGCTCACTGTCCACCGCATCCGTTTTAGGACTCGCGGGCGTGAAGGCACGCGGACCCTCAAAGGCGGCTCGATCACTATGGCATATTTTTGAGCCACCAGGTAATAGGCGAGGGCTTCGCCATACACGCCCATCTCTTCCATCACAAAACCGTTTGCTCGAGCGTGCAGTCGTGCTCGTGCAACCATTGGGTCAACTGCCGAAACCCGTCCGCCGAGTTTGGAAACTGGTTGGCTCGGACGAGCAACTTCCACGGCGTCGTACCAAGGGCTGCCATGAAGGTCTCCGCGGCAATGTCGAGACCTACAAAATAACGGGTTGTAGACAATGGAGTCTGATTCGCAATCGGAGCTCGATGCTTAAAGGAGCGTATAGACTTGTTCCATCCGTCTTCGGTCAGTCCACATTATACCTTACTGTAGTCTAATGGAGAAGGCGGTTTGTGCCGACGAAGCAATCCCCCACAAGCGAATTAGGGATTGCTTCGCTTCGATCGCAACGACACTCGTGGATGTTCCTACCCCTTGACCTTCATCGCTAGCCCGGCAACCATAAACAGCGCCTCATCCGCCGCGCGCGCGAGATGTTGATTCGCCCAGCCGAGCAAATCGCGATACGCGCGTCCGAGCGGATACTCCGGCACAACGCCTAGCCCGACCTCGTTCGATACGGCGACGAGCGTGAAATTGCCGGCGCGATACGCTGCGAGCAATGCTTCGATCTCCGCGTTCACGCACGCCTGTTGCTCCTCGAACGTCGCGTGCTCGCCAGCCGCGAGCATCGCGTTCGTGACGAGCAAGGTGATGCAATCGAGCAAGACCACATCCGCGTCCACACGCGCGAGCGCATCGCCAATGTTGCGCGCGGCTTCGATGGTCTGCCAGTGCGCGGGTCGTTCGGTGCGATGATGCGCGATGCGCGTCCGCATCTCGTCGTCGCCCGGCTCGGCAGTCGCGAGATAGGTCACGCGCGCGCCAAGTTGCGGCGCGAGTTCAAGCGCATGGCGCGTCTTGCCGCTCCGCGCGCCGCCGAGAATGAACACGAATCGTTTGTTCATCTCACACTCCCGCGATCTGGCGAATCCGCGTGAAATCAACGTGCTGGCGAACATGCGCGGCAAGGCGATCGTACTCGCGTTCGCGTATATCTTGCATTTCAATTGGACGCGGATCAACGCGGATTGACGCGGATGAATAATCGTCTTGTCCGCGTTCGTCCGCGTTCGTCTGCGTCCCAATTGAGTTTAACCACGCGCGCCGCAAATTCGCGTTGTCGAACAAGCCGTGCAAGTACGTGCCGAAGATTTTTCCGTCCGCGCTCACTGCGCCATCCGCTTCGTCGCACGCATCGTCGCCGCGCTCGATGATTTGCAGAGCCGCGTCGCCGCCAATCGTCTTACCCATGTGAATCTCGTACCCGCGTACCTCTTGGCTCTGCAACTCGCGCCAAAATCCGCGCGTGCCCGTCACGCGCGCGCGGACTTGATGCGTCGCCTTGTCCGGCAAGAAAATCGTTTCGACATCGAGCAAGCCCAACCCTTCGCTCACCTCGCGTTCCGACTCAACGCGGTCGGGATCGCGCACGACGCGACCCAGCATTTGATAGCCGCCGCAGATGCCGACGACCGTCGCGCCGCGATGTGCGTGCGCGCGAATCGCCGCCGCGAAACCGCGCGCGTTCAGCCAATCCAAATCGGCGAGTGTACTTTTGGTGCCCGGCAAAATGATCGCGTGCGGCTCACCCAGGTCTTGCAGCGATGTGATGTAACGCACGCGCACGTTCGCTTCGAGCGCGAGCGGATCGAAATCGTCAAAGTTGGAAATGTGCGGCAAACGAATCACCGCGACATCAATGCCTCCTCTCCCTGCCAGGGAGAGGGCTGGGGTGAGGGTCGAGTCCAACGCAACAGAATCTTCTTCGGCGATTTTGAGATCGCGCAGAAACGGCACGACGCCGACAGTTGGTACGCCGACCCTTGCTTCGAGCCAATCGAGCCCGGGCTTGAGCAACGCAACATCGCCGCGAAACTTGTTGATGAGAATGCCGCGCACGAGCGCGCGTTCATCAGGTTCGAGCAAATCGAGCGTGCCGACGAGCGATGCGAACACGCCGCCGCGATCAATATCGCCGATGAGCAACACGGGCGCATTCGCGTGACGCGCCACGCGCATGTTCACAATGTCGCCCGCTTTGAGGTTCGGCTCGGCGGGACTGCCCGCGCCTTCGATAATGACCAACTCGTACTCAGCGCGCAAACGCGCGAGCGCGTCGGTGACGATCTGCCACAACTCTTGCTTGTCGCGATTGTAATCGCGCGAGTGCAACCGCGCGCGCGGCTTGCCCATCACGACAACCTGGGACAGCGAATCCGCTTCCGGCTTGAGCAGGATCGGATTCATCTCGACCGTCACCGGAATCCCCGCCGCTTCGGCTTGCACCGCTTGCGCGCGACCGATCTCCAGCCCGTCGCGCGTGACGAAAGAATTGAGCGCCATATTCTGCGCCTTGAACGGCGCGACGCGCACGCCTGCTTGTTTGTACATTCGACACAGCGCGGCAACAAGCAAACTTTTGCCGACGTTCGACGCCGTGCCTTGCAACATGAGTAGTCTGGCTGTCACTAAACTCTCCGAGTGACCGCCGACCACCGACCGCCGACCGCAGATGATTCGCGGCGGTCGGCGGTCAGTCGTCAGCGGTCGTTCCCCAAATGCGATGTATCGTTCAACAACTCGACGACCACACCCGCTTCGGTCACACGCACGATGGAAACCGAGCCGCTGTCGGAACACAACTTCCAGTACGCGGACAACTCAATACCGAGCCACGCACAAAAGAGCGCGCGCAAGCCCGCGCCGTGATTGACAATCAACACCGTTTCGTTTACATACCGTGCGGCGATGTCGTTGACCGCACTGACCAACCGCGCTTGCAATTCACGCAACGACTCGACACCCGCTGGCGCATCGTCCACAAAATAACTCGGCATCGTCGCGACGTTGGGGAACCAGCGCGCGTGAACGTCGGCGTACGTCATCCCCTGCAATTCGCCCATGCACGCTTCGCGCAAGCGCGGCTCGACGACAAGTGGCTTGTTCGCGCGCGACGCGATCACCTCTGCCGTGTCGCGCGCACGCCGCAGATCGCTCGTGTAAATCGCGTGAATCGTTTCGCCCGCAAAACGCGCGCCGAGTTGCTCCGCCTGTCGCCAACCGCGCGCGTTGAGCGGCACATCCAGGTGTCCCTGAAAACGTCGCTCGTCGTTCCACGTCGTTTCGCCGTGCCGAACCAAAATCAGTTTCGTCATTTCGAGGATTATGCAGAAATCCTTGCGAAGGTTCTAAACCTTCGCAAGGTTGAGTGATTCCAACGCCGTGATCAAGCGCGTGTTTTCTGCGGGTGTACGCGTCGCGAGGCGCACGAATTCCGGCAAGCCGAATGACGCGCAATCGCGCACGAGGCATCCGCGTTGCGCGAGCGCGGCGCGAAACGCGCGCGCGTCGCCGACCTCGACGAGAAAAAAGTGAACCGCCGATGGTATCACGCGCCAACCGAGCCGCGTGATGCCATCGCGCAATTCTTGCGATGCCGCGCGAATGCGCGCGAGCGTGTCGCGCAGAAACGCGTCGTCTTGCAACACCGCGAGTCCAGCGGCTTGCGCCATCGCGTTGACGCTCCACGGCGCGCGCACCTTGGCAAGCGCGGCAACGATGTCGGGATGCGCGACTGCGTACCCAAGTCGTAACCCAGGGATCGCGTAATGCTTGGTCATCGAACGCATCGCAACCACGTTTGCCCGCTTCGCAATCACGCGTTCTTCGTCTTGCATAAACGCGACAAACGCCTCGTCGAGTACCCACAACGTTTCGTCGGACGCGGCGACGAGCATTTCGATTTGCTCGCGCGTCAAGTACGCGCCGGTCGGATTGTTCGGATTGCAGATGAACGCGAGGCGCGGTTTTTCTTTGGCGACGCGCGCGGCAAGCGCGTTCACATCCAGGCGAAACTCGTCGCGCGCGCGTGCATCAACCTGGACGATGCGCGCGCCCATGATCTGCGCGCCGACGCGATACTCGCCGAACGTGGGACCGACGATGAGCGCGGTGTCCCCTGGACGCAAGTACGCGAGCGCAACGCCGCGAATCGATTCGAGCGAGCCGTTGCCGACGACGATGTGATCGGGCGAAACTCCCAAACGATTTGCAATCGCGTCGCGCAGTTCGCTCGCGTCCGGGTCGGGATGTCGCTCGAACGAAACGCGCGCCAACGCCTCGCGCACGCGCGGCGACACGCCGAACGGATTGACGTTCGACGAAAAATCAATCACCGCACCGAGCGCGTTCCACTCGTCGGCATGAAAGCCGCCGTGCGTTGCGGCGCGGACAGCGTCTAGTTCTGGGCGGGGTTTGATAGACATGGCAGTGATTATTCAGAAAGCAGTAGGCAGTAGGCAGAAAGCAATACGACCCAGGATAACGATGCAATGAACATCACGCACAACGATTGCGAGATCATCCCAGGTACAGTCGCGCGCGTTGCGTCGCCAAGTTGGTAGTGCGCGATTTTTTCGAGTTGCGTATCGAGCGCGCCCGCCATCGCGCTCATCGTCCACCCGGCGTTGGGGCTTTCGGTGCGCGCGTAATCGCGCAGCATCACGCGCCACGCGTTGCGCGCATTCGCACGCGCGATGAACGCGGCGATCACCACGAGCGCGCCGGACACGCGCGCGGGAATCCAGTTGAGCACATCGTCGAGCCGCGCGGCGAACTTGCCCAGATACTCGGTCGCGCCGTGATAACCGATGATCGCGTCGGCGGTATTGACCAAACGATACGCGAGCGCGCCAGGCACGCCGAACAACGCAAAAAACAACAGCGGCGCGACAAAACTATCCGCGATATTTTCGGCGACCGATTCGACCGTCGCCGAAACGACATGCGGCTCGTCGAGTGTGCGCGTATCGCGGCTGACGAGATGCCACGCGACGAGCCGTCGCGCTTCAACCAGGTCGTGCGCGTCGAGCGCGCGTTGCGTATCGCGCGCGGCGCGCATCAAGCCGCGCAACGTGAAGGTCGTCTTCAAAATCATCGCGCTGACAATGACAAAGGCGATGTCGTTCCACGCGTGCAATGCGTTCAAACCAAAATACGCGGGCAACGCGAACAAGAGCGCACCCAGGATGATGAGCAAAACGCCAAAAACAAATTGCGCGAGCGCACCCCGTTGCGGCGAACACTTCTTGCCAAGGTAAAGCCACTGCCCCATCCAACCAGTCGGGTGCAGCGCCGTTGGCGGATCGCCGAGCGCGAGGTCAATTGCGATTGCAAGCAAGAGTATCAGGAGAGCAGTCATTTCAGTGAGACAGTGGGATAGTCAGCAGTCAACAGTATTAGACATTATCGGGAATAAGGCATATCTCGCCAAGCCGCCAAGAACGCAAGTTTTTTCAATATGCTTCTTTGCGTGCTTTGCGTCTTGGCGAGAGACAAAAGTTGTTTCCAATAAAGTCTATTCAGTATTCAGTGTTGAGACTGAACACTGAACACTGAATACTAGACACCGAACACTATTTCCCCGGCATCCATCCCAGCGCGCGGCGCACCGCGCGACCGATGAGCCAACCGACAACTGTCGCCGAACCGGCGTAGCGCATCGGCTCGCCGCGATTTGTACACGCGACGACGACGGAATCGGTGGACGTGCCACTTGCACGGTCGCCGTCGCGTGTGCGCGCATCGCGTTCGATCAGTGTCATCGTTTTCGCTTCGGTCGCGGTGATGATCGCGTTTGCTTGCGCGGCTTGCGTCAACGCGGCGTCAATCAGCAAGATGATGTTGATCGTTCCCGCGCTCAGCGCGCGCGGCGGAGAGACGCCCACATTCATCGCGTTGCCCAAGCCCGCGGTGACAATCGCGGCAACCGAGATGTCCGCGTGCGTTTCGATGGCAACGCGCGCGTTCTGCGTCCACGCCGCCGTCATCATACCGACGAACAATTCAGTGATGCCACACTGCGCGGCAAACGCGGTGAGATCGTCTTCGGGATTCGCGCAATGATAACCCTTGACGACGTGCATGTTGACGATGTGTCGCGTCGCGCGCAACTCTGCGCCAACGACGGCGGAACTCAACACGGCGAGCGGTCGCTCGCTCGCCACACGCACCGCGCGTTCATCTATCGCGAGCGCGATACCGGGAATTAGAATTGGATCGTTAACATCAGCCACAGCAAAACCTCAACGCACTCGTTGATCGCGCCGTACACGTCGCCGGTCAATCCTTCGATGCGTGCGATCGCAAAGCGCGCGACGAGAATCGCGATGAGCCACGCGAGACCCAGGATGGCTATCGCGACGCCGCCGACCAGCGGAAGCGTGAACGCGAGCGCGAGAATCGTCGCGATAATTAAATCCACGCGGCGCGCGTTTTCTTTGAACACACTGCCCTTGCCCGACGCGCGTCCGTACGGATAAACGAACACCGCGTACGCCATCGCCCAACGCGAAAAGACCGGGGCGATCACGAGCGCGAGCGTTCGCAGTGGACTCGTCAAACTTGCGAGCGCGGCGAATTTGAGTAACACCATCAACACGCCGCCCGCCACACCGAACGCGCCGACCTGCGGCTCGCGCATGATTCGCAATCGCGCGTCGAGCGTCTTGTGTCCGAACAATCCATCGCAACAATCCATCCACCCGTCGAGATGCAGCGCGGCGGTCAGCAGAATCGTTGCCACGAGCAACCCCGCGTTCACGACGAGCGATGGAAAGACGCGCGCGAGTACCACGTCGAGCGCGACCAGGATCGCGCCGAGCAGCGCGCCGACGACCGGAAAGAACGCGAGTGAACGTCCCACCTGGTTCGGCGTGAATTCGCGGCGAATCGGGATTGAAGTTAGGAAACTGAGCGCGGCGAGTAGTCGCATGACAAAATTTGGTAATTGGTAATTGGTAATAACCAATTACCAATTACGCTTTTTCAGAGACGCCGGCATCCGCGAACGTCGCCATCTCGTCGAGAATTTTCGCGGCGGCGAGACACAACGAAATGCCGAGCGCCGCGCCGGTGCCTTCGCCCAATCGCAAATCGAGATCGAGCAAGGGTTCGACGCGCAGATGGTCGAGAATCGCGCGATGACCGATTTCGACGGAGCGATGCGCGGCGATCAAGTACGGCTGCACCGCCGGCGTGAGTCCGTACGCGATGAGCGCCGCCGCGCCGGAAATAAATCCGTCAATCACGACCGGCACGCGCTTGGACGCCGCACCGATCATCACGCCCGCGAGTCCGGCGATTTCGAATCCACCGACATCACCGAGCACGTCGAGCGCGTCGCTCGCGTTCGGCTGATTGACTTGAATCGCGCGTTCAATCATCGCGACCTTGCGTGCGAGTCCCGCGTCGTCCACACCTGTGCCGCGCCCGGTCACTTCGCGCACCGCGCGCCGCGTGATGACAGAGGCAATCGCGGCGGACGGCGTCGTATTGCCGATGCCCATATCGCCAGTGCCGACAATGTCCACGCCGCGTTCGATCTCGTGTGTTACCACACGAATCCCGGCTTCGACCGCGCGTTGCGCTTCCTCGCGCGTCATCGCCGGACCAACCGAAAAATCGCGCGTGCCGAGCGCGATTTTCGCGTTGACCAAATTCGGATGCGCCGGCATGTCGCTCGCGACGCCCATATCTACGACGACGACGCGCGCGCCGACGTGTCGCGCGAGCACGTTGATCGCCGCGCCGCCCTGCAAAAAGTTGAACACCATTTGTGGGGTCACTTCGGCGGGATACGCACTGACGCCTTGCCGCGCGACGCCGTGATCGCCCGCCATCATAATGACCGCGGGCTGTTTGAATCGCGGACGCGGCTGCGCGGTGATGCCGGCAAGTTGAATCGAAAGCGTTTCGAGTCGTCCCATCGCGCCCTGGGGTTTGGTCAGTTGGTCTTGCCGCGCGCGCGCCGCATTCAGCGCGTTCGCGTCGAGCGGTTGGATCTGCGCAATTGTTTCATTGAGAAAGTTCACGTTGCTCCTTTGATGATGTAACTGCCGACCGCTGAGAGTAGCCCGCAAAACAGTGGGCGGTGGTCGGCAGTCTGGTTAAAATTCGATTCCCGCTTGCGCTTTGATGCCGCGCGCGTACGGATGTTTGATCTCGCGCATTTCGGTGACGAGATCGGCATACTCGATGAGTTCGTCCGGCGCGTCGCGCCCGGTGATGATGAGATGCATCTCCGCCGGCTTGTGTTCGCGCAACCACGCGATCACTTGATTGATGTCGAGCCATTGGTAGTGAAACGCGTACGTCATTTCATCGAGCACGACGAGATCGAACGCGCTGCTCGCGATTTTTTCTTGCGCGAGTTGCCACGCCGCGCGCACTTTATCCTTCGTCGCCTCGATGTCTTTCGACAGCCACGTAAATCCGTCGCCCATCGTATGCCATTCGAGTTGCATTTTGCGCGCGGCTTGCGTCTCGCCCCAGTTGCCGGTTTCCGCTTTGATGAATTGAATCACGCAGACGCGCATTCCACGTCCCCACGCGCGCAACACCGTGCCGAATGCCGCCGTGCTTTTCCCTTTGCCGTTTCCCGTATTGACAATCACTAACCCTTGTCGCATGTCATATCCTCTGCGAAGGACAGATGGCATATTGCATATTGCGTCCTCCGCCATTTGCTATCCGCCATTCCCTACAATCAACGCCGCGGGCAATTGGTTGCGCGGGTGCGGGAACACGCACATCTCGATGCCGTACACCGCACGCAAGATTTCGCTCGTGATGACGTCGCTCGGTTTGCCCGCCGCAAACACGCGTCCCTCTTTCAATAGAACGATGCGGTCGCAGTACTGCGTGGCGAGATTCAGATCGTGAAAGACACCCAGGATCGCGAGTGCGCGTGCGTGCTTCAGTCGTCGCGTGATCTCCATCACTTCGATTTGATGCGTCACGTCGAGGTGCGCGGTCGGTTCGTCGAGCAAGAGCACCCTGGGTTCTTGCGCGAGCGCGCGCGCGATGATGACGCGTTGTCGCTCGCCGCCGGAAAGTTGATGCATCATCCGATTCGCCAACGCCCAGGTGCCGGTCGCGCGCATCGCCTCGCGCGCGATTTCAACATCCCGCGCGCTTTCGCTCTTGAGCCAACCCAGGTGCGGTGTGCGCCCCATCATCACGATTTCGAACGCGGTGAATCCGTTCGGCACGTCGAACATTTGCGGCACGACAGCGACGCGACGCGCGACCAGGTCGGGCGCGAGTTGATCAAGGGTCTGACCATCGAGCCAGACGTGTCCGCGTTGCGGCGTGAGCACGCGGCTCAACAATTTAATCAGCGTGGACTTGCCCGCGCCATTTGGACCGACCAAACCGACCATCTCGCCGGGTTCCACTTGCATGCTCACCCCATCGAGAATCGGTTTGTGGTTGTACGAGAACTCCACGTCTTCCGCGCGCAATTGAATCGCGTTCATCCCAGCACCTCCCTTTTGCGCCGCAGCAAGTACAGAAAAAACGGCGCACCGCAAAACGCCGTAATGATGCCGACCGGCAATTCGCTCGGCGCGAGCAGTGTGCGCGCGAGCGTGTCCGCGATAATGAGAAACATCGCGCCAAGCAACGCGCACATCGGCAAGAGAAACCGGTGATCGGGTCCCCACACGAGGCGAACCGCGTGCGGCACGATCAAACCGACGAAACCGATCAAGCCGCTCACCGCGACCGCCGCCGCGGTGACGAGCGAGGTTGCGACGACGAGCGTCAACGTCACGCGCTCGACCGGCACGCCGAGTTGCTGCGCCTGCGTCTCGCCGAGTTGCAACACGTTCAAGTACCGCGCGTGCAGGAACAAGACGAACCAACCCAGCGCGAGGTACGGCAACAGAATGAGTACTTGTTGCCAATTGCTCAACGAAAAACTGCCCATCATCCACGCGATAATTTGAAACGAACGAAACGCGCTGTCACTGCGAAACATCAAGAACGACGTGATCGCCGAGAGGAACGCGCCGAGCGCGACGCCCGCGAGAATCAACGTCGTCGGCGTGGCGCGTCCGTCGGATTGCGCGAGCGCGTAGATGCCGAACGTCGCGCCGATCGCACCCAGGAATGCGAACAGCGGCAGCGCGCCTGCAAACTCCACAGAAAAGACGATGGCAATCGTCGCGCCGAGCGCCGCGCCGGACGACACACCGATCAAGTACGGATCGGCGAGCGGGTTGCGTAACAGACCCTGGTAGGTCGCGCCCGATGTCGCGAGCGCGATGCCGACCAAGCCCGCGAGCACGACGCGCGGCAAACGAATGTCGAACAGAATCGTTTCCCAGCTCGCTTGCCACGTCACTGCGATGGGCGCGCCCGGCAATTTGACCACGATCATGCGCGCGAGCGTCTCTAACGGAATCGCGACCGAGCCGAAGGTTGCGGCAACCGCGCCGGTTATGATGACGCCGAGCGCGGCGATCAACAAGATTGTGCCGCGATGACGCGACCCAGGAATGATGTTTTCAGTTTTATCGGGCGCATTAGATTGCGCCCTTGCTTCGCGCGGTACTTCAATCATTTGAATTCTGTGTGCGGTTTGTCATTTCGATTCAGCATGTCATTGCGAGCCGCGAAGCGGCGAAGCAATCTTCAACCCCACCCTAGCCCTCCCCTTGTTAAGGGGAGGATTGGGAGCCCTAGCCCTCCCCTTAACAAGGGGAGGGTTGGGAGGGGTGATTGCTTCGGGCGAAAACCGCCCTCGCAATGACAACCCAGTTGCGTTTTACATCATTTGAATAAATCGGGATACAGCCCGCGCGCGAGCATTTCGAATCCCTCGACGATGCGCGGACCCGGACGCGAAATGACATCCTCATTCGGCAGCGGAACGATGCGCCCGGTTTTGACCGCGGTGATATTTGCCCAACCAGGACGCACCTTGATTTTTTCGGGTGTCTCGCCAAAATTCATATCGCCCAGGAAAATCACTTCGGGGTCTTGCGCGATGATCGTTTCGACGCTCAGTTGAACAAAGTTGCCTTTCGCGGCGGCGGCAATGTTCACGCCGCCGGCTTGTACGAGCATATCGTCAATGAAGGAACCCGGACCGGGCGTGTAGAGACTCTTGTCAATTTCGTAAAAGACGCGCGGCTTGGTCTTCGCCGTTGCCACTTGAGAAATAATCGCGTCCATCCGGCTCTTGAGTTGCGCGGCGAGTTTGCCCGCGTCCTCATTCGCGCCGAGCATTTTGCCAAACGTCGTGAGCTTGCCGATCACTTCCGTCATATTCTTCGGATCCATGACCACGACAGTCAGTCCGCGTTTTTCGAGTTCGGGCACGATGCTTTTTGCGTGAATGTTCGTCGCGAGCACAAGATCGGGCGAGAGTCCGACGACTTTTTCGAGATCTATTTTCGCAAACCCGCCGACCTTGGGTTTCTCTTTTGCTTCCGGCGGAAAATTGCAATACTCGGTCACACCGACGACGGTCGCGCCTTTGCCGAGCGCGTAGATCGTTTCGGTGTTGCTCGGCGCGAGCGAGACGACGCGCTTGGGTTCCGCTTTGATCGTGACCGCCCGTCCCGCGTCGTCCGTGATCGTCAGCGGGAATGCCGCGGGCGCGCTCGTCGGCGGAACCTGGGTCGGGGGTGGAGTCGGCGCACATGCGCTCAACACCAGCGCGAGAAATCCGATCAGAAAAACGATTCGCTTATTCATCACTTGCTCCTATCTTGATTTTCAAATTCGGATGCACGCTCCGGCGAGCGTTCCCTACCAGAACGCGTCCGCCGTCGAAATAAAAAATCCCTCTGCCTTACGAAAGGCAGAGGGGGTTAAACCGTGTTGTTCATGACCCTGCCCCCTTTCTCGCGAAGGTTGCTCGGAATACGAACGCATGAAACAAGACGTTCGCTTGCAAAGGCAGGTGTTCTGGCTTGTTAGTGTTCTAGTGCGATAGTTGGATAGTTCGATAGTGCGGTAGTGGAAGGATGTAGAGAGACTGAACGAACTAACGCACTAACACACTATCGCACTATTGCACTAGACTAACTTACAGTTGCGGGACAGCGCCGGACTGGAACCGGACTTGCCCTATTGAGACCCACGCGCACCGTCGAGTGCGACCTTGCGGTCGGGTCACCTTTGCGATTTCGATTGTTAAACTTGATTCGATTATATCACATAACGCCGGCTAGTCAAAAAATCGCAGTCTCACCGCACACTCATCCACACGCGCATCTCGTTCGGAAAAATCGTTTGACCGTACGCAAGAACCGCGTCCGCTTCGTCCGCGGGAATCGCGAACGCGATCCAACCCTCGAGCGATTCGCCGGCGGCGAGCGTCTTCATCAAACGCGGCGAGGGCGGCGCGAGCGTCGGCGCGTCGGTCACCGCGTATTCCTGGGATGCGAGCGCGCGAAAATCATACTCCGAAAGCTGAACCGATGACTTGAGTCCCGCTTTCACAAATTCCGCGCGCACTTTGAACAACAGGTACACCCAGTCCGGCGGCGGCGCGGGGTTCGCGGGATTCGCGGATTGAATCAACATCCGCGCTTCATCGCCGCGATACGCGTTGAGTAGCGTGAAACGGATTTGCTCGCCTTCGCGTCCAGTCCACACAACACCCTGTCCCAGCGGCATCGGTCGCTCGCGCGCGAAACCAAGCGGCGCGGACGTTGGCGTTGCCGAAGGTCGCAGGGTGGGACGCGGCGTGCGCGTGCGCGTGAAAGTGGGTTCCGGGGTGAACGTGCGCGTGAGCGTAGGCGATGGCGCGACAATCGTGATGGCGGTAGCGATCCGCGCGACGCGCGTGGATGTGGGCGCGAGTTGCTCGCGCAAGAAGACGAACGCGCCGGAAAAGAACGCACACGCACCCAGGATCAGTAACGCACCCGCCACTCCCAACGTAGTGATTAACCACCAACGCGGGGCGGAGACCGGCTTGCGCCGAGCCGGTGGGGGTAACAGTGCGACCTGTCTCTGCCAATCGTACTCGGCGCGGAGAGCTGGATTGCTCAACACCTCGTACGCGTCGTTGATCTCTTGGATGCGCGCGGTCGCGTCGGGCAGCGTGTTGACATCGGGGTGGTATTTGCGCACCAATCGTTTGTACGCGGCTTCGATGATTTCCGGTTCCGCCGATGGATCAACTTGCAGGATTTTGTAAAAATCTGAGGACATGGCAATTTAGTAGGGAACGCTCGCCGTAGCATCCCCTACGGATGCGCGCGTTCCGCGTCGGCGACAATCTGTTCCGCCTTGTCCGGCGATAACTCACCGGCGATAGGACCCTCGACCCAGTCTTCACCGTCGAGCGTGAATTCTTTTTTCCAGACCGGCACGATCGCCTTGACGCGCTCGATGGCATAACGCGACGCGGCATACGCGTCGGGACGATGCGGCGACGCAACCGCGATCACAAGACTCGCCTCACCGATTTTTAGTTTGCCGACGCGATGCGCCATCGCGACGCGCACGTCGCCCCAGCGTTCGTGAATCTCGGCGATGATTTGGTTCAGCGAGCGTTCCGCCATTTCGGGGTATGCTTCGTACTCGAGGTGCTTGACCGATTTGCCACGCGCGTTATCGCGCACGACGCCGCTAAACACCAGGATCGCACCCGCGCCGGAAAACTCGACGCGCTCGACGAGCGCGTTCAAGTCGAGCCGACGAGTCGTGATCAACGCGTTCTTGGTTATCCGCGAATTACGCGAATGCACGCGAATTTTACTTTTAGCTTTTACCTTTTTACTTTTTACTTGCCCGCCGCTGACGGGCGGCAAGAAACCCACCTCGTCGCCATCACGCAAAACATGATCGCCTTTGACGAGGTGTTGATTCACCGAGTACGCCGCGCGCAGATTACCGAGACGCGGACTCGCGACCGCGTACTCGCGCCACAACGCTTCAACGGTCGTACCCTCCGCGATTTCTTTCGCGTCGTTTTTCTTACCGACCATCTCGCGGAAAATCGCAAAGAACTTGACTTGCACTTGCATCGCATCCTCTGATAAAAAAGGACGAGTGACGTGTCGCAAAAATGATCCGCCACTCGTCACCCGTCACTCGCCACTCGCGATTATCGTCGTGGTCGGAAGCCGCCGCGCCGTTCGCCGCGATCATCATCGCGTCCGCGTGCGCCGCGATAGCCGCCGCGATCACCACCGCCGCGTCCGCCGCGATCACCGCGATCACCGCCGCCGCGCGGACCGCGATCGCGCTCCGCGGCTTGCTCCGCCGTCCACCCTTCGAGCACGGCTTGACGCGAAAGGCGAATCTTGCCGGCATCGTCAATCGCGATGACCATCACCATCATGTCATCGCCGAGTTTGAATTGGTCGCGCGGACTCTTGACCGGCTCGGTATCCAACTGCGAAACGTGCACCATGCCGTCCGTGCCCGGCACCAACTCGACGAACACGCCATAATCTTCGATGCGCGTGATCTTGCCGGTGTAAATCGCGCCGACCTTGGGCGATTCGGTCATCGCGCGCACGCGTTCTTGCGCGAGCGCCGCGCCTTCGCCGTTGACCGACGAGATGAACACGGTGCCATCTTCTTCAATGTCAATCTTGACGCCGAATTCTTCTTGCAGTTTGCGAATCGTCTTGCCGCCCGGACCGATCACCGCGCCGATTTTTTCCTGATCAATCTTGACCGTCATGATGCGCGGCGCAAACGGCGAGATCGTCTGACGCGGCTCGGGCAACACATCGAGCATTTTGCCGAGGATGAACAAGCGCGCTTGCTTCGCTTGCATCATCGCCTTGTGCAACAAGTCTGGGGCGACGCCTTGCAATTTCAAATCGAGTTGCAACGCGGTGATGCCGTCCGCGCTGCCCGCAACTTTGAAATCCATGTCGCCGAGAAAATCTTCCATGCCGATGATGTCAGTAAGAATCGCATAGCGGTCGCCTTCGGCGATGAGACCCATCGCGACACCGGCGACCGGCGCTTTGATCGGCACGCCCGCGTCCATCAACGCGAGCGTCGAGCCGCACACGCTCGCCATCGAGGTCGAACCGTTCGACGACATGACTTCGGAGACGAGGCGAATCGTGTACGGAAATTCGCTCGCGTCCGGAATCACTTCAGCGAGCGCGCGTTCCGCGAGCGCGCCGTGCCCGATCTCGCGCCGACCGGGTCCGCGCGAGGAACGCGCTTCGCCGACCGAGTACGGCGGGAAATTATAATGGTGCATGTAGCGCTTTTCGTCCTCGGGCGAAAGCGAATCAATCGTTTGCGATTCGCTCGGCATACCCAGCGTCGCAATCGTGAGAACCTGGGTCTCGCCGCGCGTGAACAAACCGGAACCGTGCGCGCGCGGGAGCAAACCGGATTCGATACTGATCGGGCGAATCGTCGTGTAATCGCGTCCGTCCGCGCGGCGACCTTCGTTGAGCACCATCGCACGCAGTTCGGCTTTGACCTGGTACTCGAACGCTTCGGCGACATCCGCCGCCGAGAATTTCTCCGCGAACGCGGCGACCATTTCGGCTTTGAGCGCGTCGAGCGATTCGTTGCGTTCCGATTTCACGCCGACGGTCTTGATCGTGTCGGTGATGCGCGAACCAAGTTTTTCGCGCAAGCCGCTTTTCAATTCTTCGCTCAAGGTGTGGAGCGCATAATCCTTCTTCGGCTTGCCAACTTGATCGCGCAATTGATTTTGCAGCGCGATCACCGCTTGCATCGCATCGTGACCTTTTTGCAACGCTTCGAGCATCAACTCTTCGGTCACTTCGCTCGCGCCGGCTTCGACCATGATGACCGCGTCCTTAGTTCCGGCGAGACGCAAATCGAGCAGTGATTTTTCCATTTGCGTGTTGGTCGGATTGAAGACGAACTGTCCGTCAATGTAACCAACCCGCACCGCGCCGACGGGACCGGCAAACGGCAACTCGCTGATCGTCAACGCGGCGGACGCGCCGATGATCGAGAGGATGTCAATGTAGTGTTCCTGGTCGGCGGAAAGCGCGGTGATGACGATGTTGACGTCGTTGCGGAACCCTTTGGGGAACATGGGGCGTAGGGGACGGTCAGTCAAACGGCAGAGCAGAATGGCTTGTTCGCCGGGTCTACCTTCGCGTTTGAAGAAACCACCGGGAATTTTACCGGCGGCATAGAGTCGCTCTTCGTAATCAACGGTGAGCGGAAAAAAGTCTGTACCTTCACGCGGTGCAGACGCGCCCGTTGCGGTCGCGAGAATCATCGTGTCGCCGTGGCGAACCGTGACCGCGCCGCTGGCTTGTCCGGCAAGCTTGCCGGTCTCGACTGTCAGCGTTCCATCGCCGAACGGAATCGAGAGAGTGTGGATGTTGTTCATTCAGAACCTCCGAGTTAGTTCGATAGTGCAATAGTGCGTTAGTGCGATAGTTGTCGTGCGCGGCAAGAATGAACACTCGCACTATCAACTATTGCTCTATTGAACTAGTAGCCCGCATCGGAGGTCAGGGACTGGAGAGTGAACCCCAGTATGCAGTGAACAGTGAACAGTGAACAGTCAAGACTGTTTACTGTTCACTGTTTACTATTTACTGAGAGGCACTCTCCAATTCCCGCCCTCGACGATGGGGCAAAAATTTTTTTGTTTATTCGATTGTTAATTCGCAAGCAACAAACAAACGAGTAGATGGGTCTGCCGCGCGCCGCATCTACTCGTTAAGTGTCGCCTGTTATTTGCGCAACCCTAGCCGACCGACAATTTCCTTGTAGCGAGTTGCGTCTTTTTTGCTGAGGTAGCTCAGGTGGCGTCGGCGTTCACCGACCATTTTCAAAAGACCCCGACGAGAGTGATTATCTTGTTTGTGTCCTTTGAGGTGCTCGACAAGCTGGTTGATGCGCGTGGTCAACAACGCGATTTGCACTTCAGGTGATCCGGTGTCCTTGTCGTGCGTGTGGAATTTTTCCATTATGGCAGTCTTTTCTGCCTTCTTGAGCGCCATGCGCTTCTCCCTTCCAGTGAATTTCCTTGTCCGAAAGTGGGCGCATTATAGCACAAGTCAAAATGGTTGGCAAATTGATTGATTTTTGACCATTTCAGGACTGTTTTCGCAAATACAAGATGTTGTGTCGCACAAACGAACTAAACACTGTATCTTGTGCTTAACGTGAAACATCGCGCCGATTAGACTGCCAACACCGCGCCCTGACTGCCGGATGTGACCATCGCCGCGTAGCGTTTGAGCCAACCATTCAACTCGCGTCTCACCGGATTCCACTCGGCGCGACGCCGCGCGAGTTCTTCATCCGACACCTCGACGTTGAGCGCGCACCCAGGAATATCAATCGCGATCATGTCGCCATCGCGAATCAAACCGATCGGTCCGCCCGCCGCGGCTTCCGGCGAAACGTGCCCGATACACGCGCCGCGCGTGCCGCCGCTGAATCGTCCATCGGTGATGAGCGCGACGGATGTGCCCAAGCCCAAACCCATGATGTTCGAAGTGGGCGCGAGCATTTCTTGCATTCCGGGTCCGCCCTTGGGTCCTTCGTACCGAATCACGACGACATCGCCCGCCTTGACCTTGCCGGCAAGAATGCCCGCGTTCGCTTCATCGTGCGATTCGAACACGACGGCGGGTCCGCGATGTTTCATCATCTCCGGCACAACACCCGCGGACTTGATGACCGCGCCTTCGGGTGCGAGATTGCCAAACAAAACCGCAAGCCCACCGCGTTCGCTGTACGGATTATCGAGCGAACGAACACACTGCTTGTCCTGGCTCTCGACGCCCTGCACATTTTCGAACAACGATTTGCCGGTGACGGTGCGCGTATCGCGATGCAAAATGCCTTCGCGCTTGAACAACTCCGACAAAATCGCGGACACGCCGCCGGCGCGTTCAACATCCTCGACGTGATACGACGATGACGGCGACACCTTGCAGATGTTCGGCACACGTTGAGCCACTTGGTTGAGCCGCGCTAGCGGATACTCAACGCCGGCTTCACGCGCGAGCGCGAGCGTGTGCAGCACCGTGTTCGTCGAGCCGCCCATCGCCATGTCAAGCGCGAACGCGTTGTCAATCGCTTCTGGCGTGACAATATCGCGCGGACGCAAATCGAGGTCAATCAATTTCAGCAACTGCTTCGCCGCCGCGCGTGCGAGTTCGTGGCGGCGCGGATCAATCGCGAGAATCGTGCCATTACCGGGCAACGCCATGCCGAGCGCCTCGCACAAACAGTTCATCGAGTTCGCGGTGAACATGCCGGAGCACGAGCCGCACGTGGGACACGCGACCTGTTCGAGCGCGTCGAGCTCTTTCTGATCAATCTTGCCCGCGCGCAACGCGCCAACACCTTCGAACACGCTAATCAAATCCACGATGCGACCGTCCGCCATTTTGCCAGCCGCCATCGGACCACCGCTAACAAAAATCGTGGGGATGTTGACGCGCATACAAGCCATCAACATACCTGGGACAATCTTGTCGCAGTTCGGAATGCAAATAACGCCGTCGAACCAGTGCGCGTTCAGCATCGTCTCGACGCAATCCGCGATGAGTTCGCGCGAGGCGAGACTGTATTTCATCCCAATGTGTCCCATCGCGATGCCATCGTCCACGCCAATCGTGTTGAACATGAACGGTACGCCGCCCGCCTCGCGCACCGCCGCGCGCACGACTTCGCCGAACTCGTTGAGATGCACGTGACCTGGGATGATATCGGTGTACGAATTCGCAATCGCGATGAACGGCTTGTTCCAATCGTCCTCGCTCTGAATCACGCCGGTCGCGCGCAAGAGACTGCGATGCGGCGCGCGCTCGAATCCTTTCTTAACCATATCCGAGCGCATCGTTTTGTTTGTGCTCATCTGATTCCTCCAGAAAATCCGCAGGGCGCTGGGGAGCAAGGGTGCAAAGGAGAATTGCTCTCCCCTGCCCCACCGCTCCCCTGCTCCCTTGCCAGGTATTATTTCCAAAATAATTTGTGCGGCGCAGAATGATCGAGTTCACCGTCGCCTTGTGTCGCCAGTCGCTCGTAGATCGCGAGCGTACTTTCGAGATGCGGCAGGCGCACACGCGCTGAATCCGCGAGCGACTTGGCGAGCCGTAAATCTTTGAGGTGCGACCAAACTTTGGCGCCGGGTGTGTACGCGCGATGGATCATTCGCGTGCCGTGAATCTGTAGAATCTTGGAATCGGCAAAGCCGCCCTTCAACGCTTGCTGCACGCGGCGCGGATCGAGACCCAGTTTTTCGGCGAGCGTCAACGCTTCCGCGACCGCTTCGATGGTCAGCCCGACGATGAGTTGATTGATCGCTTTGACGGTGTGCCCTGCGCCCGGTTCGCCCACATGCACGACGTTGCCGCCCAGCGCGTCGAGCACCGGCTTGGCGCGCGCGAAATCGGCTTGCGTCGCGCCTGCCATGATCGCGAGTGTGTGCGCCGCCGCACCCTCAGGTCCGCCCGACACCGGCGCATCCACCCAGCCGATATTTTTCGCGGCGAGTCGTTGTGCGTGCGCGCGCGAGTGCATTGCATCGGACGAACTCATATCGAGTACAAGTTGTCCCGCGCACAAGTGCGGTTCGATTTGCGCGAGCACGGCATCCACCGCGTTCGAATCCGCGAGCATCAGCAAGCACACGTCTGCGCGCGCGGCATCAATGAGATTCGCGCAGAGTGGAATCCCGCGCGTCAATTCGTCGGCTAGTTGCGAGCGATTCCAACCGCGTACATCGAACCCCGCCGCAACAAGAACACGCGCCATCGGGCGTCCCATCAAACCCAGACCGAATACCGAAACCGAAAAACTCATTCAAATATCCTTGTCCACAAAGGACACAAAGGTCACCAAGAAAATTAAAATTTCGTGTTCTTCGTGATCTTCGTGGGAGAAAAAATCCAACGGTCTCGTACGCGCGGAACAGCGCTACCCCGCGATTCTCGGAATGGTGCGATTATAGCCGCGTGACGCGGTATCGTCAAAAAATCGTTTGCAAATTGCGCGTCGCTAGAGTATAATCGTCCCCGCGTTTTTGGAGCAGGACAAGTTTCCAACTTGTCCTACATTTTTAGGGGAGTTGAAATGCCCGGTTTTTGGGGTCACACGCTCGGCAGTGGCGTCGCGGCGACAGCAACGACCGCCTACATGGTGTACGATCATTGGTCTTCATCCGATATTCTCGTCGTCAATGCCGGCATCGCGCTCGCCACGTTCGTCCTATCGCCGGATATGGACTTGTTCAATTCGCGACCGAACCAGGGCTGGGGCGTCTTGCGGATCTTCTGGTGGCCCTACTCGAAACTCGTCAAGCATCGCGACCGCTTGCACATCCCGGTCATCGGCACGACTGCGCGATTTTTGTACACCGCATTGATTCTCAGCGTCTTTATCATCCTCTTCCGCTATATTTTCCGGCGCATCGGTTTGCAAATTGATTTCGATTTCGAAGGCGACCGCGCGGATATGATTTACAATCTACTTTTTCTGGTGGATGTGTACGTCGGCGCGGTCATTGCTGACGCGACGCATTATGTTCTCGACATCGTGACGACGGAAATCAAAATGAGCGGACGTTTGCGCCGACCGCGTCAGGCGTCTGGATTAGAACACGAAGAAAATCACCAACATGGAGCAGATGAATGGAACAGAAATTGGCAGAACTCAAAAAACGATTGGCGACGGTAAGCGATCTGCATCGCGCGTCGGCAGTGCTGGGCTGGGACCAGCAGACGTACATGCCGGCAAAAGGTGCGGCAGCGCGCGCCGAGCAACTCGCTATACTCGATAAACTCGCACACGAATTCTTCATCACCGACGAAATCGGCACCTTGCTCGACGACCTCGCGGGATACGCGGCGCAATTGCCGTACAACTCGGACGACGCAAGTTTGATTCGGGTGACGCGGCGCGATTACGAAAAGGCGAAACGCATCCCGCCCGCGCTCATCGAGGAAATCTCGCGCACGAGCGCGCTCGCGCTCGAAGCGTGGACGCAGGCGCGCAAAGAATCGAATTTCAAGTTGTTCCAACCGCACCTCGAAAAAATCGTCGCGCTCGAAATTCAAGAGGCGAACTATCTCGGTTACACCGAGCAAATCTACGACGCGTTGCTCGATCAGTACGAACCGGAAATGACGACCGCGCAAGTGCAAGCGATTTTCGCCGGTGTGAAAAAAGAACTCGTGCCCTTTGCGCGCGCGGTCATCGCCAACTCGGCTCGTGTGGACGACGCGGTGTTGCATCGCGCCTACGACGAACAAAAGCAGTGGGATTTCGGCGTCGCGGTCATTCAGCAACTCGGTTTCGATTTCAAAGGCGGACGTCAGGACAAATCGGTGCATCCGTTCACGATTGGTTTTGGCATGGGCGACACGCGCATCACCACGCGGATTGATCGCGAGTTTCTGCCGACCGCGTTGATGGGCACGATTCACGAATGCGGACACGCGCTGTACGATATGGGCTATCGCGCCGAACTCGACCGCTCGCCGCTCGAAGGCGGCGCGTCGCTCGGCACACACGAATCGCAATCGCGTTTGTGGGAAAATATCGTCGGACGCAGTCGCGGTTTTTGGATGCACTCTTTCCCGCGTCTGCGCGAAATCTTTCCCGAACAGCTCGCGGACCAAACCGCCGAATCGTTCTACCGCGCGATCAACAAGGTCAAGCCATCGTACATTCGCGTCGAAGCGGACGAAGTGACGTACAACCTGCACATCATGCTGCGCTTTGAATTGGAAATCGCGCTCATCAGCGGTAAACTTAAAGTCGCGGATGTGCCCGACGCGTGGAACGCCAAGATGCGCGAGTATCTCGGTATTACGCCGCCGAATGACGCACAGGGATGCTTGCAAGATATTCACTGGTCGAGCGCGAGTTTCGGATACTTCTCGACGTACGCGCTCGGCACATTCTTCTCCGCGCAGTTGTGGGAAAAAGCGTCGCGCGACATTCCGACTCTGGCCGCGCAAATCGAACGCGGTGAGTTTGTGGAATTGCTCGCGTGGCTCCGCGCGAACGTCCATCAGCACGGGCGCAAGTTTACGCTCGACAAACTGGCGCGCGATATTACCGGCGAACCACTGCAAACGCAGTCGTGGATGCGGTACATCAAAACCAAGTTCGGGGAGATTTACGGGGTGTAATCGGTAATGAATTTTGATTTTCAAATTCGGTATTCGGTCGGCGTAGGGAACGGACGCCGTTCCGTTCCCGGGTTGCGCCACATACATGGGAACGCTCCGGCGAGCGTTCCCTACCGACACTACCAAATTACCGGCAAGATAACGGAGGGCAGAATGACCACAGTCAGTGTCACATTTGCCAGACGGCACTTGGAGCAATTGATCGAACAATTCGCGCGCGATCACGAACCAATCACCATTACCAAATACAACAAGCCCGTCGCGGTATTTGTGAGTATGCAAACCGTGAAAAAAATGGATGCATTGGAAAAACGCGCATTGAAGCAATCCAAAAGACGCCGGTAAGAAATATGGCGAAGGCATATTGCCTTCGCCATATTTTATTTTGCCCCACTCAAAATCCACTGTTGATATTCCGCGCGCAGACTTGCGCCCGCGACCTCTTCCGCCATACGAATCACATCCTCCGGCGTCGCGACGCGGTAGCGGAATCGTTCAAAGTACGTCCGCAGAAATTTGAAAAACGCGTCGTCGCCCATCTTTTTGCGAATCGCATCGTAGAACAGCGGCGCTTTGCCGTACACAATTTCACCATACCCCTGCTCGTTGAACGCACTGACCGGTTGATTCACCGCCGCGTCGCGTCCCTCTTTTTTCGCGCGTTCGTACGGACCCTGAAACACTTGCTTGACGATGTTCGGTCCGGCATTCGCGCCGCGCAGGTCCTCGTAGTAGAGGAGCGAACTATACTGCGCGAGCGCTTCGTCTACCCAGGGCGCGTTCACCTGATCGTTGCCGACAAGCGCGTACCACCACTGATGCGAAATTTCGTGCGCCGTCGCGAACTCGAAAAAGTCGCGCTGGCGTGTTTCGCGGTACAACCCGCGCGCGATGACGATCACACCCGGATACTCGATGCCGCCCGCGGTCGTCGGCGTTTCGATCACGTCGAGTTCGCGGTACGGATACGCGCCAAAACGTGTCGTGAACACCTTGAACGCGTCGGTCGCAAACTGCAACGCTTGCTTGCCGCTTTCCGCGTCCGTCGGTTCGTGCCACGAATGGATCGTCGTCTCGCCAACCGTCGCGCTGGTCTTTTGCAATCGCTCGGTCAAGTTGATGTCGAAATCGCGCATCGGCGCGCCGACGAGATGCCAGGTCGTCGTGCCGTCGTTGTTCGCGCGCGTGTCTATCGTCGTACCCGACGCGATCACCGTCATCGCGGTCGGCGCGGTGAGCGTGACGTCGAACAACGCCATTTCGGCGTAAACCAAATCGCCGTACGCCGGAGGCAATTCGATGTGCCAGCCCGCCGCGTCGTATGCCGGAATCAATGGAATCGCCGAAGGCAAGGTCGTCACATTATCGAACAAACCGAAATCGGAATAATGCGCTTTGGAATTACGCGGAATCGTCAGCGTCCACTCGAAACGAACGCGCGCCGCCGCGTTCGGCGCGAGCGGATTGGCGAGCGGGGCGCGCAGCGCGGTGTCGCTCACTTGGAGCGTCGGTGTGACCAGTGCGTCGCCAATCGTCATATTTGAAACGACAATCTTGCCGCCGGAATCCGGATAGTTGGCGAAGAGACGAAAATATATTTCGTTGAGCGGCTTGGTCGTGCGGTTGGTGTACAGCGTCTCTTGCGTTCCACTCAAACTGGGCGTGGCAGCATCGTAGCGCAGATTCAATTCATAACGCGTTGGGCGGTCAATCAAAGCGAGATCGTTTTGGTGCGAGGGGAGCAGCGCGTGCCGGAAAATCGCGAGGTCGTCTACGGCAATCGCCAGCTTGGGGTCGGGCGGCGGAGTCGGCGCGGCGGGAGTGGCGCACGCGACGAGAAAAATCGCGAAGAACAACAGAAAACGAAGAGGTCGCATCGTTACCTCCAAGAAAGAAAAACCCGTCTCTCCGTCGAGACGGGCAACGTCACACTAGGCGGAGACGGGAGCGGCTTTTTTGGATGAAACGAACTTTGTCATTTTGGTACCGCACGAAGCACACACGCCCTGCAATGCTTGCTTGCCGTTCTTGAGCGTGATTAACTGCGCGTCCTTCATCGGCTTTTGCGCCTTTTCTTTCACGCAGTAGCCCATTACGGTTTCATCTGCCATTCGAGTATCCTCCTGTTATAGAAATTAATCGGCGCGACTGTGAGCCGCGCCGAAGCGAACGTGATGGCATTCTAGCACCAATTGACGCGCTTGGCAAGCGCGTCTACGCTAAAAAAAAGTTGATGCCTGCACGCATGAAATACACGCTCAACGCGATCAGGAAAAGCCCGCACACCAGCAGAATGCCGCGATAAATGCGATCCGTCATCACGCGGCGACCGGTGGCGACGACAAACGCAACCACGCAATTCCACACCCAATCCGCGAGCGTATGCCCGATGTAAAACGCGATAATGCCGAGGACGCCGAACGCGCGAAACGCGATCAGGTTCGCCGCGCCGACAGACGCCCACCACAACACCCAGTACGGATTCGCGATCGTCGCGAACATCCCCGCCAGCGTTGGATGTGCGGACGATGCCGCGCCGCGCACGCGTCGCGTCGCGTCGAACGAGACCTCGCCGCGCCACGCGCTCCGCGCGATACTCCACCCCATCCACAGCAAGAACACGCCGCCAAGAATTCCAATCGTACCCGCGACGGAATTTTGGTTGAGCAGTTGATCCAAGCCAAAGTACAACGCGATCACCATGACGAGTTCGAGCACGACATGTCCAATCGTTACCAACGGTCCCGCGCGAAATCCGCGACGCGCGCTTTCGGTTACCACGAGCGTCGTCACCGGTCCCGGCATCATCGCGCCGGAAAAACCTACCAACCACCAAATCCCAGTCAAAATTACCAAATCCAACGTCTCCTCCATCCGATTGCAAATTGATGGTACCCAGATGATCCTTACGAAAGATACACGTTCGGTTCGGGCGGGATCGCGCCATCAAACCTGTGCAAGGTTGATCGGGCGCAATTGGCGACGATTATAGCACATATTTTCGCCTAAAAACAATGTCATTCGAGGACGTACTTTCGGACTATTGCTCGGCATCCGTGAATGCGTAAAATGATAGTGAATCTCATTCAACTATCAATAAAAACCTTTCAGGCAATTGAGAGAGGGATCCAATGAAAAAACTAACCCTTTTGTTCGTTTTGGTCGGTTTGATGGGACTTACCCTATTAACGATTGGCGCGATTGCGAACGAACCGTGTCAAACGACGATCACTTCCGAACGTCCCGACTGGTGGGTCCTGGCGAACACCTACGACACTTTCGACTTGATTGTGTATTCGGAACGCGCGGTCGTTTTTGATTTGACCGGACAACAAGCGAACGCGCTCAAGAACGCGCACCAAGTCGGGTTAAGCAAAGAAACTGGCGGGCGTTTCCGTTTGTGTAGTTTTCGGTAACGCGTGCCTCAGTTTTATCACAACAGGAGGAGAGGCGCATGAGTTTTTCGATTACGCGATTAGTGTTGACGATCATCATCGCGGCGAACGCGGCGAACCTGGCGAACCTCATCGAACAAAGCTGGCGGTTGATTACCAATCTGGGAGAGCAAACTCTCGGCACCACATTGACGCTTGCCAGTACGTTGTGCATCATCCTGATCGTCACCATTCACACCCAAAATGCCAATCGGATGCAATGGTTGAGCGAACGCTGAACGCGCAGATGTCTCATGCAACAAGAGCAAACAACTCGGTCGAGTGGACTACTCGACCGAGTTGTTTGTTATACACCCGCATGGTACGTGTACGCCAAAATGAAATCGCGAACAAGCCCGCGCGTGCAGAATTTATTCGCGCCCTGACTGCGCCACGCGTCGCAAGTCGTCCGCGTTCAACGTGAATGCCTGGGCAAACCCGGCGACATAACGCGCGCTTTGCGCCTCGATACGCCACAACGCAAAATCCTTGAACTCGAACAAGAACTGGTTCTCCGGATGCCTGGTCAAGTACGCCGCACGCGCCGACGCGTACTCGGCATCTTCCGGCGCGAGCATCGCCGCGTGTCCCAGGATCGAGACGCGCGCGAGTTGTTGCGGATCGCGCGCGTCGTCGTCGCGCTCGGCGATCATCAGACTGACGCGCGGGTCTCGCGCGAGGTCTTGCGTGTGATGCGCGAGCCGGCTGACGTGAATATAATACACAATGAAATCCGTCGACGCGGCGAACAGAACCAGCGAGACGAACGGCGCGGAGTCGCGTAACGTGCCGAGCGCGGCGACGCGTTGTGTGCGAATTATCCTCGCGAGTGTGGTTTGGGATTTGGATTCCATGCTACTCGCTTGCCGCAATTAATCATCTCATCTGTCATTGCGAGCCGCGAAGCGTTTGCAAAGCAATCCCCAACCAGGTCGTTCCGGAATAGTAGTGCGGGGATTGCTTCGGGCAAAAACCGCCCTCGCAATGACACGCGGTCAGCCCATCGTGTTCATGTGTTCCGGCAGAATTTCGTAGGTCACTCGCACCTCGCCGGGGCGTTTGGGATAATTTGGATTGCCATGATACTTTTGATTCAACTGGCAAATCATTTCATAGCCGCCCTCTTCGGATTCGGCAACAACCATGCCGCGAACCTGGATGTAGCGATACGGATTTGTCGGGTCGGAAATCGCCAGCGCCACCTTGGGATGACGGCGCAGAATCTTGTCCTTGACGCGTCCGCGCGCGGTGTTGATGATGATGTGTGTGCCGTCATAGTCGAACCAAATCGGCGTTACTTGCGGCGTTCCGTTTTTCATCACCAGCGCGAGATTCGCAATCGCTTTTTTCTCGCGCGCGAACAAGTCGGCAAATTTTTCGGGAATCGTTAGCATCGCAATCTCCTGATTCGTTCGGATTTCGCTGTGGTCACCGAAACGCAAGTATAGCGGGATTGCGCCGCGTTGGCAAGAAGCGCACATCGGACGCACCAAGCCGGGGCATTTTCCAAACGGCGCGATATTTGGTAAAATGGGGATTGCCGAATGTTAAATCATCCGATTCGATGACCTTTCTCTTCAACCGAGGACTGACACATGCCGAGGACAGACACACACCGCCAACGCGTTTTCGGGAACGCACTCCCGCACGAGAGAATCTCAAATTGCTCGTGCGGGTTATTGCATAAGGAGAATCACCATGGATTTCCAACTGACTGAGGAACAACGCGCGATCCGTGACCTGGCGCGCGATTTCGCCCAAAAAGAGATCGCGCCGATTGCGGCGCAGATTGACGAGACGGGCGAGTTTCCACATGCGACCGTCAAGCAAATGGGCGAACTGGGATTGATGGGGATTGAAATTCCGGAGGAGTACGGCGGCGGCGGTCTAGATTGTCTGAGTTACGTCCTCGCGATGGAAGAAATCTCCAAAGTGTGCGCGGCGCACGGCGCGATCATGAGCGTCAACAACTCGCTCGTGTGCTATGGTCTGAAGAAATTTGGCACCGATCAACAAAAACATGATTTCCTGATTCCACTTGCCTCCGGTAAAAAAATTGGCGCGTACTCGTTGACCGAACCGCAATCGGGCAGCGATGCCGGCAACATGCGAACGCGCGCGGTGCGCGAAGGTGACGCCTGGGTCATCAACGGTCGCAAGTCCTGGGTCACGAGCGGTCCCGTCGCGGATTACATCATCCTCTTCGCGTCAACCCAACCCGAGTTGAAACATCGCGGCACGGCTTGTTTTATCGTGGACACGAAACTGCCCGGCTTTGCCGCCGGCAAAAAGGAACCAAAGCTGGGCATCCGCGCGAGCGCGACGTGTGAATGTTCGTACGACAACTATCGCCTCCCGGCGTCGTACATGCTCGGCGGCGACGGCGATGGTTTCAAAATCGCGATGAGCATTCTCGACGCCGGGCGTATCGGCATCGCGTCGCAAGCGCTCGGCATCGCCCAAGCCGCGTACGAAGCGAGCGTCGCGTACGCAAAAGAGCGCGAAGCGTTCGGGCAAAAGATCGGCGACTTTCAAGCGATTCAGTGGATGATCGCGGACATGGCGGTCCGTATCGAAGCGTCACGTCTATTGATCTATAACGCGGCAAACAAAAAAGATCGCGGCGAACGCTTTACGCGCGAAGCCTCGATGGCGAAACTGTACGCGAGCGAGACGGCGATGTGGGTGGCGACGAAAGCGATTCAAGTGCACGGCGGCGTGGGTTACAGCAAGGAATTACCAGTCGAACGCTATTTCCGCGACGCCAAGATCACCGAGATTTACGAAGGCACAAGCGAGATTCAACGCCTAGTCATCGCGCGGAGCGCGTTGGAGAGTAAGTAGTTCGACAATGTCATATTTCTTTTTTCGCCGCAGAAGCACGCAGAATTTCGCGGCGAAAGAAAAATCTGCGTGCTTCTGCGTGGTTCTGCGGCTAATCCGACATTGGCAACGTAAGCACATCTTGCAAAGAGCACGCGGGAACACGTGAATATTCTGGGAGTCCCAACAAATAGAAATTCCGAACGCGGGAGAACATCATGTCCATTGATCCTAAAGTTCTCGAACTACGCCAGAAACGCGAAGAAGCGCGCCAAGGCGGGGGCACGAAACGCATCGAGCAACAACACGCGCGCGGCAAATTGACCGCGCGCGAACGCGTGGACCTGTTACTCGACGAAGGATCGTTCCAGGAACTAGGCGGCTTTGTCACCCAACGCGGCAGTGCGTTCGGCAATGCCAAGCAAACGATCTACGGCGATGGCGTCATCACTGGGTACGGCACGATCAACGGACGCTTGGTCTATGTGTTCTCCCAGGATTTCACCGTGTTCGGCGGATCGCTCGGCGAAGCGCACGCGGAAAAAATCGTGCGCCTGATGGATCTCGCGATGAAAAACGGCGCGCCCTTGATCGGCGTGAACGATTCCGGCGGCGCGCGCATTCAAGAAGGCGTCGTTTCGCTCGGCGGTTACGCGGATATTTTTCTGCGGAATACGATGGCAAGCGGCGTGATTCCGCAAATCAGTTCGATTATGGGACCGTGCGCCGGGGGCGCGGTCTATTCGCCCGCGCTCACCGATTTCATCTTCATGGTCAAGGACACGAGTTACATGTTCGTCACCGGTCCCGATGTGGTCAAGACCGTGACGCACGAGGACGTAACCTTTGAGCAACTCGGCGGCGCGATGGTGCATAATGAAAAAAGCGGCGTCGCGCATTTTGCGGCGGAGAATGAAGAGCATTGCGTTTCGATGATTCGCAAACTATTGTCGTTCCTGCCCCAGAACAACCTGGAAGAGCCGCCGCTTGTCCGTCCCAGCGACGATCCGTTGCGCGCCGACCAGGCGCTCGACACACTTATTCCCGATTCGCCAAACAAACCGTACGATATGAAAGAAGTGATTCGTCTCGTCGTTGACGACGGCGATTTTTTTGAAGTGCACGAGCATTTTGCCGGCAACATCATCGTTGGCTTTGCGCGCTTGAACGGACGCGCGGTGGGCATCGTCGCGCAACAACCGATGGTGCTCGCTGGCGTGCTCGATATCAATTCATCCGCGAAGGGCGCGCGGTTCGTCCGCTTTTGCGATTGTTTCAACATTCCGCTCATCACGTTCGAAGATGTGCCCGGCTTTTTGCCCGGCTTGGGACAAGAGCACGGCGGCATCATTCGGCACGGCGCGAAATTGTTGTTTGCGTACTGTGAAGCGACGGTGCCCAAGATCACGGTCATTACGCGCAAAGCATACGGCGGCGCGTACGACGTGATGAGTTCCAAGCACATTCGCGGCGACCTGAACTATGCGTGGCCCTCGGCGGAGATCGCGGTAATGGGACCCGACGGCGCGGTGAACATTTTGTACCGCGAAGATATCGCGAGCGCGGCGGATCCGGACGCGATGAAGCAAAAACTGACCCAGGAATATCGCGAGCACTTTGCGAACCCGTACATCGCGGCGGGACGCGGCTACATTGACGACGTGATCGAGCCGCACCAAACGCGCGCGAAACTCATCGCGGGTTTGGAGATGTTGCAGAACAAGCGCGACACGAATCCGCCAAAAAAGCATGGAAACATTCCGTTGTGATTTTGGATTTTGGACTTGCGATTGTAGATTTATGATGCATGAGGAGGAAGGTGTCAAAATGTCAAAGCAGTCGGCTTCAATTGTGAGAGTAAGACCACTCGGATTGATTCATCGAAAACAAGATGGGAATGATGTGGTGAAAACCTATCGTGTTGTGCTTCGGATTAATGTAACCGATGGTGACATTCGTAGAATTCGCGGTGAAGAAGAACTTGGGGACATGAAGCAAGACACCGAAGATTATCTGCGAGATTACGTTGAGAACGAAATGGGGTGGTTAGGACAGTCCTTTAGCCGGGTCGAAACTGAATCGGTTAGACAATTGAGAGAAATAGGACGAACACCCGAAATATTGCGGAAATCCAAAAAATGACTCAGACTCTAGCAGTCTGAAAGAGTTCGGAATGACAATTGAGAAGACATAGAAATATTCTGCTACAGAAGACAATAGACATATGACAAACGCCAAAGTAATTCGGGGTGATTGTCTCGAAAAATTGAATAAAGATGTTTTCCGTCGCGAAGTTGGTGATCGCCAAGTCTGTCTGACTTTTCTCGATCCACCATTCAATCAAGGTAAAGATTACGATTACTTTGATGATGCGTTGCCCGAATCCGACTATTGGCAAATGATGAAAACTATTTGCGAACGCGTTCGCGATTTGACAACAGACGGCGGCGCGATTTACTTTATGCAACGTGAGAAGAATGCCGAAGCAGTTTTACGTTGCTTGCGCGATTCGGGTTGGACGTTCCAGAACTTGATAATCTGGACCAAGCGTACATCAGCAGTGCCAAGTACGATTCGTTACGGCAAGCAATACCAAGTGATTGCTTTCGCGACGAAAGGAAACCGTCCGCGCGTTTTTAATCGTTTGCGGATTGACTTGCCGTTGCGTCCCGAACACAAACTCCCGCGCGAAGATGGTATATTTGTTACTGACGTTTGGGATGATATTCGTGAGTTGACTTCGGGCTATTTTGCTGGCGATGAAGCGTTGCGTCAAACCAACGGCGAACGCGCGCATAAACAACAGTCCCCTGTCGCACTGTTGCTTCGTATCATTCTATCTTCGACAATGCCCGGCGATCTTGTGCTTGATCCGTTTGCCGGATCGGGAACGACGTTGGTTGTCGCAGAGCAAGTTGGGCGTCAGTCTGTGGGAATCGAGATTGATCCAAAGAATATCAAAATTATCCAAGAACGACTTGAATCGCAACGCGATTCAGACTCGGTCGTAGCATTGCGCGAGTACTATCGCTTTACACAAAAATTGCGCGAGATATGGCTGGGCGATCCAATTCAGGTGAAAACACCAAAACGTCAAATGGTATTGTTTGAATCCAAGAAACGATATGGGCATCGAAGCACATGAATTTCTCCCGACAGTGACGAATCGAACCAACGAAGGAGTATTGCTGAATGATTGAAATTACGCGATCGCGGGCAACTCTGGACAATGCCATTCGAACAGCAGAACAATTTCTTTGGGTGGTTGCCTTTCAACTGACCGATACGAAGATTATTGACGCCTTGATTGCGAAGCAACGACAAGGAACCGATGTCCAAATCATTACTTTACCAGTTGATAGTCTTGGTGATGAATCTTTGCGCGATCATCTTGCAAAACAACATCAGCAATTATCAGGAATCAAGTATTGCCTTTGGGAAGTCGGCGACCCAACTCTTACGAGTAGCTCGCGTAGCGGTGTTCAGAAAGGTGGCGGCGGCAACAAATGGTACTCGCTACACGGCAAGTTCATTGTGAGTGAAAAAGTGGCGCTTGCCTTGTCCGCTAATTTGAATGACAGCAATGATTGGGAAGTATTCTTTCAATCCGAATCAAGTGAGCACATTGAAAATTTCAAAGACAAGTTCAAACAAATCAGCGGACGATTCTGTGAAGCCAGCATCCAAGATCCAAAAATTAACGGACGCCTTTTCGATTCTTTGGGGGACAGACTTCAAGAACAATTGCGCCGCGAAAACCGTCTGCTGGTGCCCCAGTATCCCTCGACACTGATTCCCGAAGCAGTCAATTTGTCCAACGGACTCTATATCGCTCCGTTTGATGTCAAAGCGCGGAATCTCTTTCTGTCGCTTGTTGAAGAGGCCAGGATGCGGCTTTGGATTGCTGGCGAAACCTTGACCGATCAAGACGTAGTTGATGCAATTCTCGGAAAGAAACATCGCGTGCCGGGTCTGGATATTCGGCTTGTTGTCGGAAGTCGGCTTCCGCGCGATTCCAGCAAGCAAGCCAAAATGCGCGAGAACGTGATTCGACTTGATGGGATGGGAATTCGGTTTCAGCTATTCGATAATTGGCATGCCAAAGTGTGGATTACGGATTCGACAATCGTCATTGGCTCGACAAATCTGAACCCGATCAATCTTGGAATTCGCTGTACGCGTAACGAATGGAAGGCGAATACTGAAACCATGTTGGTATCTCACGATGCAGAGGACGTTGCATTGGCTCAAGCTGCCTTTGAAAAAATCTTGGATCAAGGGATTCCTGCGTTGCAGTTGTACTATGATAAGGCAGAACGTGACACAAGTCAGCTACTCAAAGCCCTCGGCATCAAAACTCAACCTGATGCGCGAAGGTTGCTTGGACACATTGCTACCGCACTCCAGCGGCGGAATCTTACTGAGTTCAATCGCATTCTTCAACTAGCGCAACAGATTCAGAAAAAAAGCGAATCTAAAATCCTCAAGACTGTTCACGTAGCGAGTGGCGCAATTCTCTGGCGATTGGAACAGACGGCTCTTCCTGTCGAAAAACTTGCAGAGGTCGTGTCAAATATTTTAGGCTCCACCGTGGAATTTGATATCGCGATAAGATATTTGCGCGACGAACTCAAGATCATACAAGAGGATGGAGGCATCATCTCGCTTGATGTGCTCAAGATGCTTCCTTTGGTATAAATGAACATCCAGCCCCTCACCCTCACCGGCGCGCATGTTCGCCTCGAACCGCCGGACGGAAAACACATTGACGATTTGCTCGGCGCGTCCCAGTTTGATGAAATTTGGGAATTTCTTCCATTCGGTCCATTCCACACACAGGACGAATGGCGCACGTTGATCGAGCGCGGGCGCGCGTCAAGCCAACAAGGTAAAAATCTGTGGTTCACTGTCGTGCGCCGCGCTGATGCGCGCGCGGTTGGCATTACCGGTTATAATTACGTTTTCCACGCCGATTGCGCCGTCGAAATCGGCGGAACGTGGTTGACTCCCGCCGTATGGCGCACGGCGATCAACACTGAATCAAAATATCTCATGCTCGGCAACGCGTTTGAAAACCTGGGTTGCATTCGCGTCCAACTCAAATGCGACGCGCGCAACCTTCGCTCGCAACGCGCAATTGAACGATTGGGGGCAATCAAAGAAGCGGTGTTGCGTAAACACATGATTACGCGCGGAGGTTATCAGCGCGATTCGATTGTATACAGTATCATTGATACCGAATGGCAATCGGTGAAATCACAATTGAAAGGATTTTTAGACCAAGCCCATGCCGATTGAATTGATGAATATTTCTGCGGTTACCCTCACCGGCGCGCACAGCCGGCTCGTGCCGCCGGATTTCCGGTATGCAGACGATTTGCTTGCCGCCGCGCAACCGAATGAGATTTGGGAATTTATCGCGACGACTCCTGGGCAAACGCGCGAAGAAATGCACGCCTGGATCGCGTCCGCGATTCGTCAGACCGAATCCGGCGAACGCATCTGGTTCGTCATCGTTCGCAACAGCGATGGGCGCGCGATTGGCACGACGAGTTACATGGACATCCATCGCAAAGATCGCGGGCTGGAAATTGGCGGGACGTGGCTGACGCCGGAAGTCTGGCGCACGCCAATCAACACCGAGTGCAAATATCTTTTACTGAAACACGCTTTTGAAAACCTGGGTTGCGTGCGCGTGCAGCTCAAAACCGACGCACGCAACATTCGCTCGCAACGCGCCATCGAACGACTCGGCGCGGTCAAGGAAGGCGTTCTCCGCAAGCACATGCTCACGCGCACCGACTACATTCGCGATACGGTGATGTACAGCATCATTGATACGGAATGGCACGCGGTCAAAGCGCGCCTTGAAGAAAAACTAAATCAGTGAACCGTGAACAGTGAAGAGTGAACAGTGGATAACGCGACTGTTCACTCTTCACTGACCACGGTTCACTGACCACGGTTCACTGGAGTTATCCATGTTCAAAAAAGTTCTCGTCGCCAATCGCGGTGAAATCGCGGTACGCATTTTGCGCGCGTGCCGCGAGCTGGGTCTGAGCACCGTCGCGGTGTACTCCGACGTGGATCGCAACGCGTTGCATGTGCGTTACGCCGACGAAGCGTACAGCATCGGGCCCGCGCCCGCGCGCGAATCGTATTTGCGGATTGACCGCATCATTGACGCGGCGATTCGCGCCAAAGTGGACGCGATTCATCCGGGTTATGGCTTTCTCGCGGAGAACGATCACTTTGCGCGCGCGTGCGCCGAAGCCGGCATCACCTTCGTCGGACCGTCGCCCGATTCGATCCGCGCGATGGGCAACAAGATCGAGGCGCGGCGCATGGTCGCCAAGCAACATGTGCCCGTCGTGCCCGGCATCTTCGACGCGTTGCGCGATGACGAGATGGTCGCGGCGGCGCAGAAGATTGGGTTCCCCGTGATGATCAAGGCGGCGGAAGGCGGCGGCGGCAAAGGGATGCGCCGCGTCGAACGCGTCGAAGATTTGCCGGGCGCGATCGCGCGCGCGCGGAGTGAGGCGCAATCCGCGTTCGGCGATGCGACCGTGTACATCGAAAAGATTATCGAGAACGCGCGGCACATCGAGTTTCAAATTCTCGCGGACGCGCGCGGCAACACGGTGCACCTCGGCGAACGCGAATGCTCGATTCAACGGCGTCATCAAAAATTGGTCGAGGAATCGCCGTCGCCGGCGCTCGACAACAATCTCCGCAAAAAGATGGGCAAGGACGCGGTGCGCGCCGCGCAAGCCGCCAAGTACATGAACGCGGGCACAATCGAATTTTTGCTCGACAAGCACGGGCATTATTATTTTCTCGAAATGAATACGCGTCTCCAAGTCGAGCACCCAGTCACTGAACTCGTGACCGGCATTGACCTCGTGAAAGAAATGTTGCGGATTGCGTCGGGACGACCATTGAGTTTCAAACAAAAAGACATTCGTCAACGCGGCTGGGCAATCGAATGTCGCATCACCGCCGAAGACCCGTACAACGGATTCCTCCCTTCGACCGGGCGGATCATTAGTTTGTACGAGCCGACCGGTCCGGGCGTGCGCCTTGAAACCGGCGTCTACGAAGGATTCGAAGTGTCGCTCTACTACGATCCGCTCATCGCAAAATTGTGCGTCTGGGGTCCCGATCGCGCGGCGGCGATCATGCGGATGAAACGCGCGTTGAGCGAATACAAAATCCTGGGCGTCCACACTGCGATCCCATTTCATCAGCGATTGTTCCAGAGCACCAGTTTCATCGGCGGACATTTCGACACGACGTTTCTCGATGACCGTTTTACGATGGACGGCGCGAACGATAACGAACGCGAACAAATCGCCGCGATTGTCGCGACGTTGTTGACGCACGACCGCCGCCAACACGCGCTCTCGATTCCGCCGCCGAGTAGTAGCGCGCGCGGCGGATGGAAACGCTACGGCGCGTTAGAAGGATTGTCGCGATGAAATACACCGCCATCATCAACGAGAAATCGTACGCCATCGAAATCGGTCCGAACAACACCGTGCTCATCAACGGCGAGCCGCACAACGCGGACTTTCGCAACATCGAAGGCACGACGCTCTACTCGCTCTTGCTCGACAACGTTTCCTGGGAAGTACTTGCCGAACGCAACGGCGACGAGTATCGCGTGTTGATTGACGGCGAGTTGCATATCGTCGAGGTGCAAGACGAGCGGACGCGCAAACTCGCCAAAGCCACCGCGCAAAACGCCGGCGCAACCGGCGATGTCATCGTCAAAGCGCCGATGCCTGGACTCGTGCGCGCGATCAATGCGAGCGTGGGCGATGCAGTCGCGGCGAAACAAGGCATCGTGATTCTCGAAGCGATGAAGATGGAGAACGAATTGCGCGTGCCGCGCGCCGGCGTCGTCAAAGAAATTCGCGTCAAGCCCGGCGACAAGGTAGATCAAGGTCAGGTGTTGGTGATTGTGAAATAGTGTGATGGTTGGATCGTTGGTTGGTTCGTTGGTTATCGAGTGGGAGGCGAGATTGAAGAGTATATCCGCGAACATTAGGAGGCATCGTGGCGACTGGCGAACCGCGTCTCTACATAGCACTGTATACAGACGCAGACATTACCAAAACATTAGCAGAGCAATTACGCGGATTGAAATATGATGCGATTTCAGCGCAAGAAGTGGGCAATTCTGAAATTTTGGATCCAGACCAATTGGAATATGCAATCAGACAACGCCGCGCAATTTTATCATTCAACGTTGGACATTTCCGAATGCTGTATGATCAATACTGGAAAGACGGTCGCGATCACTTTGGAATTATCGTGTCGCCACAATTATTTATTGGCGAATTATTGCGGCGCACACGCAAGGTATTGGATCAGGTAGATGCCGACCAAATGAGAAACAGTTTTCGCAATTTGAGCGAGTTCAAATAAAGGAGTGACAGGTGATAACAACTCATCGGCTCGAACAAGTCGCAGAGGAATTAAAGCAACTGCGTGAAGCAGTGCAAAGATTGGAAGTCCAAGTCAATACGGTCATCACCGATCATCCGCACATTATCAAATTGCCGGGCGTTCAAGGTGGCAATCCCATCATACGCGACAAAGGCGTGACGGTGCGAACGATCGTCGCATTGTGGCGTCAGTCCGCCACACCGGAACAGATTGTCGAGGAATATGCTGACACATTGAATTTAGCCGAAGTGTATGACGCGCTCAGTTATTACTTTGATCATACAGAAGAAATCGAACAGTCGCTCGCCGAACAACGCGCGGCGCTAGAGCGCGGCTGGCAACCGCCGACGAAATGAAAAACAGGTATCGCGATTTGGGCGCATTCAAATAAACAAGAAAAATAATCGAGGAACCTAATGGCTCTCCAAGAACGCAAACCAAAATTTGAAACTCTCTCCGGCATTGAAGCGAAACGCGTGTACACGCCGGAAGATGTGCTCGACAATTACAACACGAACCTGGGTTTTCCCGGCGAGTACCCATTTACGCGCGGCGTCCAAGCGACGATGTATCGCGGACGCTTTTGGACGATGCGCCAATACGCCGGGTACGCGAGCGCGGACGAATCGAACGCACGCTACAAGTATTTGCTCGCGCAGGGACAGACCGGCTTGTCCGTCGCGTTCGATCTCCCCACGCAAACCGGTTACGACTCCGATGCCACGATGGCGGAAGGAGAAGTCGGCAAGGTCGGCGTTGCCATTTCATCGCTCGCAGATATGGAGCGATTGTTTGACGGCATTCCACTCGACAAGGTCTCGACCTCGATGACGATCAACGCGACGGCGAGCATTTTGCTTTCGCTCTACATCGCGGTGGCAAAAAAGCAAGGCGTTGACCCGAAGCAATTACGCGGCACCGTGCAGAACGATATTCTCAAAGAGTATATCGCGCGCGGCACGTACATCTTTCCGCCCGCGCCTTCGATGCGTCTCGCGACCGACATCATCGAGTACTGCGCGCGCGAACTGCCGAACTGGAATCCGATTTCGATCAGCGGCTATCACATTCGCGAAGCCGGTTCGACCGCGGTGCAAGAAATCGCGTTCACGTTCGCGAACGCGATCGAGTACGTCAACTCGACGCTCGCGCGCGGACTGACGATTGACGAATTCGCGCCGCAACTCTCGTTCTTTTTCGTGTCGCAAATGGATTTCCTCGAAGAGATCGCGAAATTTCGCGCGGCGCGGCGATTGTGGGCGCGCATTATCAAGGAGCGTTTCGGCGCGCAGAACGCAACTTCGATGATGTTGCGTTTTCACACGCAGACCGCGGGCGTCTCGCTCACCGCGCAACAGCCGCAGAACAATATCGTCCGCACCGCGATTGAGGCGCTCGCTGCTGTCCTGGGTGGCACGCAATCGCTGCACACGAATTCGTTCGACGAAGCCATCGCGCTCCCGACCGAGGAATCGGTACAGATCGCGTTGCGCACGCAACAAATCATCGCGCACGAGTCGGGCGTGACAAACACGATTGACCCGATTGCTGGGTCGTACTATGTCGAAAATCTCACCGACGAAATCGAGAAACAGGTAAACGAATACCTAGAACGAATTGAACGAATGGGTGGCGCGCTCAAGGCGGTTGAGACCGGATTTGTCCCGCGTGAAATTCAGGAATCATCCTGGAAGTTCCAGCGCGAAGTCGAAGCGAAAGAACGCGTCGTCATCGGTGTGAATGATTTCGTGACGGCGGAAAAGTACAGCGGGAAACGTTTGCGCGTGGACCCGCGCGTGCGCGATGAGCAATCCGCGCGTCTGCGCGAATTGCGGAATCGGCGCGACAATCTACGCGCGCAAAACGCGTTGAACGCGTTGACCGACGCGGCGCGCGGCACGCGCAACCTAATGCCTGCGATTCTCGCGTGCGTCGAAAGTTACGCGACACTCGGCGAAATCTGCGATACACTCCGCAAAGAGTTTGGCGAGTATCGCGGCGGGGGAATGTTCTAACTTGAGATTTTTTCTGTGCATTGCAATTCTATTTCTCGAACGCGTCTGTGATGTTGCATGACGTGATGGAATGGAGAGTTGCACAATGAAAAGGCAAATCAAGTTCTGCACGTTGTTCGTTTTGTTGTTTTCACTGATGGGGTGCAGTGGGGGTAGAACGTTGCCAGTCAACAACCAACCTACGCCTGTCCCTGCGACATCAACAAGCACACCACTTGCGACGAATACGTCCGCGTCCACCGCAACCGCATCACCGACCCAGACCGCAACCCAGACAGCGACACGCGCTTTTTCGCCAACAGCGACATCCACACGCGCGCCCACCGCAACCATCGTGCGTCCGACGCCGGTCGTCTCGACCCAGGTCTTGCTTCCGTACCTAATCGCCCAAACCAAACATCCGCAAGCGGTTTGCAATGATGGTTCGACGCCGGTGTTTTTTTATCGGCGTGGCACCGGCGACGGCGTCAACAAATGGGTCGTGTGGTTCAAAGGCGGTTTTAACTGTTCAGATGAAGCATCATGCAAAGCACGCACGCGCGATCTGACCGGCAGCGGTTTTTGGATGCGCCAAGACTTGAGCACCGGCTTGGATGAGGACAGTCGCGCCGATGGCATTCTCAGCAATCAACGCACGAACAATCCGGATTTTTACAATTGGCATCACGTCTATTTGGTGTACTGTAGTTCCGATAACTGGATTGGTTCGCGCAGCGCCTCGTCAGAAACATTCGGGATGCACTTTCGCGGACACGATATTGTGAACGCGATGATGGATGCGCTCCAAAACCCCGACATGGTTGGCACGCCCACACTCGCGCAGGCGACACACATCTTGTTCGCCGGTTCATCGGCGGGCGGAGTCGGTTTGCGCGCGAATATTGACCGACTCGCCAAGCAGTTCAATCGCGCGGACGTGCGTGCGGTCGCCGATTCCGGGATTGCGTCAGCCGTGGATACGACGCGCGAGGCGTTGTTGACGACGATGGGCAAAGCGGAACTGAATTTGTGGAAGCCGGTATGGGATGAATCGTGCGTCGCGGCAAACCAAGCGCAACCCTGGGTGTGTGGAGGCGGCACATTTCTGGTTCTGAACAATCATCTCAGCACGCCGCTGTTCAATCGCATGGATCAGCTTGACCCGGTGGTGCTTGGCATTTTGCAGTTGAATTTGCGTTCTCTGCAAGACCGTCCGCTGATTGAAAAATTCGCGACCCAAGTGCGCGAGGTGCTAAAGAATCAGCCGGGCGCATACAGCCCATTCAGCGGCAAACACATTGTGTTGACGGGCGAAGATTTTTACAGGTACAAGATCAACGGCTTGTCTATGGCGGATGTGCTGGGCAATTGGTACTTTAATCGCCAAGGTCCCAAGAACGTGATCGAGCCGCCGCGCACGCGGTAAGAGAGTGAACGACCAAGCAACCATTGCTGATTTTTCAACATGGAGAAAAGGGATACAATAATGCCAGCGAAAGCAAAAAAGCCGATGCCCAAATTCACCAAATCGCCGGACGAACTAGTGAAACGCTTTGAGAACGCGCTGAAGGATTTTCCGATGGCGGCGACGCGCAAGATGTTTGGGTATCCCGCCGCGTTCGTCAACGGAAATATGTTCATAGGTGAAACAGAGTATACAGAGATGCTAATGAAAGGAAGTAAAAATGGGATTGATGATCCATTCGCTTGGTGAATTGCCAGATAAGGTTGAGCGCGGCTACTTCATTTACCTCCTCGACTATGGTTGGGATGAGCCATTGGGGGAAACATTGCAGAGAAATTTCGCAAAAATGGCAGAATTGGCATCTCCCAATGATGCGATTGTGTTGAAAGGCACCGTAGGTAGTCACTTTGAAGATGAAGTCCTCTCGTGGCATCACGTTAATGGACAGCCTGGAGATCAATTGTTGCCCGCTATTCTGATAACTGCACGACATCCCAATCAATTTCGCAATGCTGAAAAGCAACGCGAGCCAAGACAACCTACAGATCGGATGATTCTCATTCCATTGCGCAAAACTTGCAAGTCATCTTCAGATGTGGTGCTTTTGATTGAAAAGGTCTTCAAGGATATTCGAGAGAAGAAATCTTTGTCTGACTTCCAGATAGCTCGAGAAATGTCGAAAGGTCAAAGGGGAGCGATTGTAGATGCGTTGATTTTGCAACCTAATATCAGCGGTGTGGGAATCAATTTGAACTACATTATTGATTTCTTGATTGGGAAAAAACAACCATAGGAATACATCGTCAGCCATTGGATCGAATCCGACGGCTGATGAGCTGTAAACCCGCAATGCGGGTTTTGTGAATGATGGGTGTCGGCTTGTAATCGATAACGCAGGAGACACAATGTCAGTCTATGATCTCTTGAAAACCAACCGCGAAGAAATTCTTCGAATCACAAAACAATACGGCGCATCCAACGTCCGTGTGTTTGGTTCAGTGGCGCGCGGTCAAGCGGATGAGAAAAGCGACATTGACCTTCTCGTAGATTTTGAACTAGGAAAAGGTTTGCTCAACCACGCGGCGTTGTCGCTCGCTTTGCAACAATTGGTCGGAATGCAAGTGGATGTTGTATCATCGCGTGGATTGAAACAGCGTATGCGTGAACGTGTTTTGCGTGAGGCAGTGCCGCTATGAGAGACGACCGCGAACGACTCGAAGATATTTTGGAAGCGATTGCCCACGTCGAAAAATATGCCGCACAAGGTCGCCAAGCATTTGAACAAGACGAGTTGATTCAAACGTGGATTGTCCATCATCTTCAAATCATTGGTGAAGCGGCAAGCAGAGTTTCAGACGAGGCACAATCGCGACACCCTGAAATCTCGTGGGCGAACATCGTTGCGATGCGCAACATTATCGTCCACGAATATTTTGGCATTGACCACGATGAAGTTTGGTCCACCGTTGAGTTTGACTTGCCGGTACTCAAACGTCAAGTCGAGGCGATGCTCAAATAACATAATTTTTCCTTCAGGGAGTTTTCTAGTGCCAACCAAATCTAAAGTCGCCGTTCTACGCACACAACCCGAAACCGTTTTGGATGACTATCAGCGTTTGTTTGAAATCGCCGGCGGAGCGAAATCGCTCGATCCAAGCACGACCACAATTCTCAAAGACAACATCTCGTGGCACTTTCCAATGCCCGCTGCGAACACAACGCCCTGGCAACTCGAAGGCACAATCCTCGCGTTGCGAAATGCGGGATTCAACGACGTGACGTGCGTGCAAAATCAAACCGTCGTCACGAACGCGTTCAAAGGCGAAGACCTCAATCGCTACGTGCCGATCTTTCGGCATTACAACATCCCGGTGCTGTACAATTTCCGCACGCAGGATATGACCTGGGTTCCGTACAAGCCGAAAGCCAAGATGCTCGCGCTCGATCACATCTACCCCGAAGGCATCCACATTCCCGATTATCTCATCGGCAAAAACATTGTGCATCTGCCGACGGTCAAGACGCACATGTACACGACGACGACTGGCGCGATGAAGAACGCGTTCGGCGGGCTACTCAGCAAATATCGGCATTACACGCACACGTGGATTCACGAGACACTCGTGGATTTGCTCGCAATTCAAAAAGAAATCCATCCTGGGATTTTCGCAGTGATGGATGGCACGACTGCTGGCAATGGTCCTGGTCCGCGCTTGATGGAGCCAGTCGTCAAGAACGTGATCCTCGCCTCCGCCGACCAGGTTGCGATTGACGCGGTGGCAGCCAAGTTGATGGGGTTCGACCCGCTCGCCATCAAGTACATTCGCCTCGCGCACGACCACGGTCTCGGCGTCGGCGATCCACGCGAGATCGAATTGGTCGGCGATGATGTGTCGAACGAGAATTGGAATTTCAAGGTCGGTTACAGCACGCATACGTTTCTCGCGTGGTTGGCGTGGTATGGTCCAACGAGTGTGTTTCAGAAATTGGTTTTGCGAACGCCACTCGTCGTCGTTCCTACATTCATTGGCGAAGTCGAGCAGGATTACATGTACTGGCCCCTCAAATTCAAAAGCGTGTACGAGTACTGGCGCACGCACACAACCTGGGGGAAACTTTTCCAGCAGTATCAACAGGAAAGTGTGCTGGCGACTCGATCAGATCGCGCAGTGACTCACACATAAAAAGCCATAGCGGACATAGGGAGCATAGAGAAAAACATGGCAAACGCCCCCCATAAAGATTTGACATCGAAAATCATCGAGGCGGCGATTGAGGTGCATCGCGTTCTCGGTCCTGGTTTTTTAGAGGCAATTTACGAAGAGGCACTCGCGCATGAATTCGATTTGCGCGGAATTCCGTACGAGCGACAAAAACCGATTCCAATTTCATACAAAGACATCGTTGCCGGTCACCATCGGTTAGACTTGATGGTGGATGGCAAAGTCATAGTCGAACTGAAAGCGGTCCAGGATTTCGAAAATATCCATTACGCGACGATACTTTCGTATTTACGTGGAACGCGTACCAATGTCGGACTTTTGATTAATTTCAACAAACCACGTTTGATTGAGGGCGTCAAACGATTCCAACTGTGACATTTTCTCTATGCTCTCTATGCCCTCTATGGCAGAAAGGATTCTATGATTACTCGCATTGACCACATCGGAATTGCAGTTCAAAACATTAGCGCCGCACTGGGATTTTTTGAAAGCGCACTCGGCATCAAACTAGACCGCATGGAACTAGAAGAAGGCGGACGCACCCAGGTCGCGTTCATGCCAGTCGGCGGCACCGAGGTCGAACTTGTTGAACCGCAAGACACCGACAGCGGTCTCGCCAAGTTCCTTGCCAAGCGCGGCGAAGGTGTGCACCACATCTGTTTCGAAGTGGATGACATCGAGGGCGCGCTCACGCAACTCAAAGCGGCGGGTGCGCAACTCATCAACGAGACGCCGCAGTTGACCGGGCAGGGACATCGCTACGCGTTCGTCCATCCCAAGAGCGCGCATGGTGTGCTAATCGAGTTGTATCAAAAGTGACGGAGGACGGAGGACAGAAGACCGAGCAAATTCCGTCCTCCGTCCTCGGTCATCCGTCTTTTCTTGAGGAGGCAAAATGTTCGACGCAAAGAAGCTCGAAGACATCCAACACGCGAAGGAGCGCTGGGAAGAGACGACCTTGCAACAAACCCTCGCGCGCGCGCCGGAGCGACGCGAAAAATTTATCACGACCTCCTCCGAAGACATTGACCGCCTCTACACTCCGCTCGATCTCGCCGCGATGGATTACGAACGCGACCTGGGAATGCCGGGCGAGTTTCCGTACACACGCGGCGTCCACGGGACGATGCATCGCGGACGATTCTGGACGATGCGCATGTTCGCCGGCTTTGGCACCGCCGAAGCGACGAACGCGCGCTTCAAGTACTTGCTCGAACACGGCGAGACCGGGCTTTCGACTGCGTTCGACATGCCGACGCTGTACGGATACGACACCGATGCACCGCAAGCACTTGGCGAGTTCGGCAAGTGCGGCGTCGCGATTTCGTCGCTCGCGGATATGGAACTCCTCTTCGACGGAATCCCGGTGGATCAGGTCACGACCTCGATGACGATCAACTCGCCCGCCGCGATCATCTGGGCGATGTACATCGCGGCGGCGGAAAAGCGCGGCGTCCCGCGCGCGAAACTCGGCGGCACGATTCAGAACGACATCCTCAAAGAGTACATCGCGCAAAAAGAATTCATCTTCCCGCCGCATCCTTCGATGCGCCTCGTCGTGGACACGATGGAATTCGGCACGCGCGAAATGCCGCTGTGGAACACGATCTCGATTTCCGGTTATCACATCCGCGAAGCCGGTTCAACCGCCGCCCAAGAACTCGCGTTCACGCTGGCGGACGGCATGGAGTACGTGCGCTGGGGCATCCAACGCGGAATGAACATTGACGAATTCGCGCCGCGCCTCTCGTTCTTCTTCAACGCGCACAATGATTTCTTTGAAGAGATCGCCAAGTATCGCGCGGCGCGACGCATCTGGGCGCGCTGGATGCGCGACACGATGGGCGCGCAGAATCCGCGCGCGTGGTTGATGCGATTCCACACGCAGACCGCCGGCGTTTCGCTCACCGCGCAACAACCGATGAACAACGTCGCGCGCGTCGCGCTGCAGGCGCTCGCCGCGGTGCTCGGCGGCACGCAATCGCTCCACACAAATTCGCTCGACGAGGCGTGGGCGTTGCCCAGCGAGAACGCGGCGACGATCGCGCTTCGCACGCAACAAATCATCGCGCACGAATCGGGTGTGGCGAACACCGCCGATCCGCTCGGCGGTTCGTATTTTGTCGAAGCGTTCACGAATCGAATGGAGCAAGAAGCCAACGCGTACTTTGCTCGCATCGAAAAACACGGCGGCGTGCTGCCTTCCATCGAAAAAGGTTTTTTCCAACGCGAGATTGCGGAGAGCGCGGCGCGCTATCAAACCGAAATCGAGAAAAAGGATCGCGTCATCGTCGGCGTAAACGATTTCGTCGTCAAGGAAGATTTGCGCGTGCCGCTCTTGCGCGTGGACGAAGCGAGCGCGCGCCATCACCTCGCGCGATTAGAGCGCGTGCGGCGCGAACGCGATGGCGCGCGCGTACAAGCGGCGCTCGACGCGATTCGCGACGCGGCGAAACGCGAGAATGCAAACTTGATGCCGCGTTTGATTGATGCGGTCAACGCGTACGCCACGCTCGGCGAAATGATGGATGTCTTGAGAAAAACCTGGGGCGAATACAAAGAACCCGTGATTGTGTAGCGCGAGTTTGAAACTTACAACATCGGTTGACATCTCTCTAACGTAGACTTATAATCCCGCCACGTTGAAATTCCAAAAGGAGGAACTGTGCGTATTTTCAAACTGTTCGTCGTTCTACTGATTGCCCTGGGTGTCATCGTTGCGTGCGCGCCGGCGCCGACGCCCGTGCCCACACCTGCGCCGCCCACTGCCGCGCCGAAACCGACTGACGCGCCCAAGCCAACGGCAGTCCCGGCAACCGCCGCACCGCAACCGACCACGGCGCCACAACCGACCGCCGCGCCGAAACCAACCGAAGCGCCCAAGCCGGCGGCGACAGTCAATATTACCGTGTGGTATCCGCTGCCGACTGCGGGCACGTTGAAGGAAGCAATGGACGCGCTCGTCGCAAAATTCAACGCGGCGAATCAAGGCGTCAAGGTCGAACTCGTCTTGACCGGCAACTATGGTCAGAACTTTGAAAAGATCCTCGCGTCCGCGAGCGCGAACACGTTGCCCGATGCCGCGATGGTCGAACTGTTGCAAATCCCGCAACTCGCCAGCGCGAATCAATTGCTCGCGCTCGACGATCTCTCCAAGGACGCCGATTTCAAATTCGACGATCTCGCGCCCGCGCTCCTGGGCAACTCGTACTGGAACAATAAACTGTACGCGATTCCCTGGCAACGCTCGACGACGATGATGTTCATCAATCGCGATGCGTTCAAAGCCGCGGGACTCGATCCGGACAAACCGCCGCTGACCTGGGACGATGCGCGCAAGATGTCGCAGACCTTGTTAGCCAAGAACGCGAACGCGTACCCGATGACCGGCGCGATCGCCAGCGACTGGGCATTCGAAGGTCAGTTGCTGTCGTTCGGCGGCTCGCTCCTCTCCAAGGATGGCAAGACCGCGACATACAATTCGCCCGAGGCGCTCACCGCCGTCAACGTCTGGCGCGACATGTCGCAAAAAGACAAGACGCTTTCGATTCGCGGATTCAACGATTTCGGCGCGGTCGTCACCGATTTCATCGCCGGCAAAAACGTGATGTTGATGCACTCGATCTTTTCGCGCGCGCAAATCGAACGAGACGCCAAGTTCGATTGGGATGTCGCCGCGATTCCGGGTGGTCCCGCGGGTCCCGTCCTCAACGCGGGTGGCGGCAACTTTGTGATCTTTGGCAAGACGACGCCGGAAAAACAAAAAGCCGCGTGGACGTTCCTCAAGTGGATGACTGCGCCGGAAAATACCGCCGAGTATTCGATCAAGAGCGGATACTTGCCGGTGCGCACGAGCGCGCTCAAAGTGCAAGCGATGGTGGATTACGGCAAGCAATCGCCCAAGACGCTAAAGGCAATCGAGCTGGCATTCAAGTACGGCAAATCACGCGCGGTCAGCGCGGTGTTTGAAAAAGCGATCAACCAGTACATGAACCCAGCATTGCAAGACATCTTGCTGGGTACCGCCGAACCCAAAGCGGCGCTCGATGCCGCCGCAAAGAAATCGAACGACGCACTGCAGTAAAACTTTTCGTTGCGCGAATGAGGCGGGAGAGGTGAATGCCTCTCCCGCCTTATTATCACGGTTCAAGGTGGCTCAATGACCATTCGTTGGAATCACGTTCGCGAAGCGTTCACGGCATACGCGTTTCTGCTGCCTTCGTTTCTTGGGCTTGCCGTGTTCACGCTCTATCCGCTCGTCTATTCGGGTTATTTGTCGTTGACGCGTTGGGATCTGCTCAGTCCCGAAAAACGTTTCGTCTGGTTTCGCAATTATCAACGTTTGATTGACGACAGTGATCTGTGGAAGATCATGTCGAACACCACCGTCTATACGATTTCGGTCGTCGGCATCACGCTCGTCCTCGCACTCGCACTCGCGATTTTGCTCAATCAAAAATTGCGTTTGCGCGCGGTCTTTCGCACGACGTTCTTTTTGCCGGTCGTGACCTCGCTCACCGCGCTCTCCGCGTTGTGGTTGTGGATTTACGATCCCGAGTTCGGTTTGGCGAATTGGTTCCTGAGTCTCTTCGGCGCGCCGCCGAGCCGCTGGCTCAATTCGCCGAGCACCGCGCTCGCCGCGATCATCATCATGATGATTTGGCAGACGCTTGGGTACGACATCATCATTTTTCTCGCCGGTCTGCAAAACATTCGCCGCGATTTGTACGAAGCCGCGTCGCTCGACGGCGCGGGACGCTGGGCGTCATTTCGCTTTGTGACGCTCCCCTTGCTGTCGCCGACGATGGTGTTTCTGCTCATCACTTCGATGATTCAAGCATTCCGCGTGTTCGACCCCGTGTACGTGATGACCGCCGGGCTGGGTGGTCCGGCGAACAGCACGGCAACGCTCGTGTTTTATTTGTACCGCCAGGCATTCTATAATCTCGAAGCCGGTTACGCCTCGACGATTGCGTTGTTGGTCGTCGGCATCGCGATGGCGTTCACGGGTCTGCAACTCTATTTCTCACGGCGATGGGTGACGTATGATTAGAAATCAGTCAACAGTCAATAGTCAACAGTCAACAGACGTCAAACGCCATTCGCTATTCGCCATTCGCAATTTCGACTGGACAAAAATAGTATCGTATGCAATCCTGCTTCCGATTACGTTCGTTGTCGCGTTGCCGTTCCTGTGGCTTATCAGCACGGCGATCAAAGCGCCGAGCGAATTGTTCATCTATCCGCCGCGTTGGATTCCGAATGAATTCCATTTCGAAAATTTCATCGTCGCGTGGAGCAAAGCGCCCTTCGACAAATTCTTTTTGAACAGCGTCATCGTGACCACGTCCATCGTCGTGATTCAAGTGACGACAAGTTGTCTCGCCGCGTACGCGTTCGCGCGTTTGAATTTTCCCGGCAAGAATCTCTTGTTCTTGCTCTACCTTTCGATTATGATGGTCCCGTCCCAGGTCACGCTCATCCCGAATTTTGTGACATTGCGCCAACTCAATTTGCTCGACACGTACGGCGCGTTGATTCTGCCGTTTCTCGCCAGCGGTTTCGGTACATTTCTGATTCGTCAACAATTCCTCACCATTCCTACCGACCTCGGTGATGCGGCGCGCATTGATGGCGCGGGACATTTGTTGACGTTGTGGCACGTCTACGTTCCGCTCGCGCGTCCGGCGATTGCGAGTTTCGGTTTGCTCTCGGCGATGTGGCACTGGAATGATTTTTTCTGGCCCCTCATCACGACGACCAAGGTCGAACTGCGAACGATGCCGTTGGGTCTCGCCGTGTTCGCGCAAACGGAACAAGGCGTCGAGTGGCATTTATTGATGGCGGCAGCGTTGTTCGTCGCCGCGCCGATCATCGCGCTGTTCCTCGTCGCGCAAAAGCAATTCGTCGAAGGCATCGCGAGCGTCGGCGTCAAAGGTTAAGGAGGAAAATTGGAAAAGGAAATCATCGCACAGATGTACGAGTACGGCATCTGGGCAAACAAGAAATTGCTTGAGAAGGCGAGTTTGCTGACGGATGAGCAATTGCGGCATCCCTTTACGCAACACGCCTTTACGATTCTGGGTTCATTCGTGCATCTCGTCAGCGCAGAGTGGCGCTGGCATCAATCATGGAGCGGCGCACCAATGTCCGACTCGCTCACGGTGAACGATTTGCCCACGCTCGACGCGGTGCGCGCAAAATGGGAAACGCTATGGGCGGAACGCCGCGCCTTCATCGAGTCGCTCACGCCCGAGCAACTGTCCCAACCATTCACGCGTACGATTCGTGGACAAACGCAAAGTGTTATTCTGTGGCACGCGCTCGTTCACGTCGCGAATCACGGCACCCAGCATCGCAGTGAAATCGCGTTAATGCTGACCGATACGGGTCATTCGCCGGGCGATTTGGATATGATTTGGCATCTTATGGGACGCTGAAACCGATGAATCTAAAAATTCCTGTGGGCGAGTATTCGACGCGCGCCAAGCAACTGCTCGAGTACGTCAAACAGCAAGAATGGTACGGCGTCGCACTGTTCGACAATTTTCACATCACGTACTTGACCGGGTTCGCGTTCATCCCGACCGAACGCCCGATTTGTTTCGCGATGAACGCGGATGGCGAACGCGTCTTATTTGTCCCGCGCCTCGAAGTGGAACACGCAAACGCGGAAGCACAGGTAGATCGCGTTGAATCGTACCTCGAGTACCCCGGCAATCCACATCCGATGATAAAGTTCGCGGAAATCTGCGCGCGGATGAACATCCGCATCAAGGTCGGCGCGGACTACGATGGCTATCCCTGGATCCTGGGTTATCAAGGCAGCGCACTGTCCGCGTTGTTGGGCGCGCAAGTGATGGACGCGGCGTCGTTCGTCGAAAAATTGATGATGGTCAAGAGCGATGCCGAACTCACGTTGATTCGCGAGAGTTGCAAGTGGGCGAATCTCGCGCATCGGCTGTTGTTTAAGTACACGCGCGTCGGCGCGCACGAAGTCGAGGTGAGCCAGCGCGCGAGCAACGAGGCGACGCTTGCAATGCTCGACACACTCGGCGCGTTGTATCGCTCGCAAAGCATGTGGTCGAGCGGACCCACCGCCGGGTATCGCGGACAGATCGGTCGCAACGCGTCCATCCCGCACACGCTCACGACGAACGCGACGTTTCTGCCCGGCGACGTGCTGGTGAGCGAAGCGGGCTGTCCGATGTGGGGCTATCAGTCGGAACTCGAACGGACGATGATTGTCGGCGAAGCAAACGTCGAACAGAAAACATTTTTCGAGTGGATGCTCGGCGCGCAACAGACCGCGCTCGACGCGATGCGACCCGGCGTCAAATGCAGTGAGGTGGATGCAGCAGTGCGCGCGTATTACGAGAAAAATAATTTGATGCCGTACTGGCGACATCACTCAGGTCACGCGATTGGCTTGCGGTACCACGAAGGTCCGTTCCTCGACGCGGGCGACGACACGGTGCTCGAACCTGGGATGGTCTTCACCGTCGAACCTGGGTTGTACGCGCCGAACCTCGGTGGCTTTCGCCATTCGGACACGGTTGCGATCACGCGCGACAGCATCGAGACGATGACCTACTATCCGCGCGACCTGGCGAGTCTCACGATTAGCGCGCAGTAGTTTGGCAATGTCACATTTCTTTTTTTGCCACACGCTACGCGCCACACGGAAACACACGGAATTCTTTCTGTGGATTTCCGTTTCCTCTAACGCGTGACGCGTGCAGAAATAAAACCCGGTGTCTCGGCGCGAGATGCCGGGTTTTTGTTTGCCCACGCGCAGAAACCGTTGACACGGTAGGAAACTGGGCTTATACTAGCCGTGTGATGGCTAGAGTGGATAGCCGCAATTTCTGTTGCGGGTACCCGGAAAAATCACGCTTGATTTCCGTGATAACCGTCCATCGTTGTGTCGTAGAATGTAAGTTTCGCGATGGGCGATTTCCGTTTGAATGTCCTGGGATGGCAAAGGTGGGTATTCATATAGCCGATAGAGTGGACGCCCATCGCGAAACATACGCCGCCCAACAGCGCGCGCGGGAGGGCGCGTGACACCAGGACATCGAAGCGCGCGCGCCGTCGTGCGGCTCTAACGTT
>JACRBM010000020.1 GCA_016219275.1 Chloroflexota bacterium | reverse complement strand
GTAGCATTGCTACTGCGAATTTGGTGTTTACCGCCGAGACGCAGAGGGCGCAGAGAAAAATCAAAAGAACTCTGCGTTCTCAGCGTGCTCCGCGCCTCGGCGGTAAAATTTCCGACGTATCAGTAACGGTGCTACAGTGTCAAATTTTACCGCAGAGGCACGGAGCACACCGAGTTTCTAAATAAATTTTCTCCGCGCTCTCCGCGTCTCGGCGGTGAATTCCGGATAGACTGTTGAAATAGTACACACAGGGCAATTTGGAAAATTGCCTTACATTTTAGAAGGAGATTCAAATGATTGGCAGCAAGTGGAAATCAGAAATTCGCGAATTCAAGGACGCCAAGACCGGGCGTACCATCAAGCAATTGACGACAACCGGCAACAACGTTCATCTGTACTTTACCGAGAACTCGTTCGACGCGAACAAAAACGAAATCATTTTTCGATCCGACCGCGCGTCGGGACAAGACTGCGCGCCGCACGAAAATCCGTTTTACAACTTGTTTCGGATGAACCTCGACACCGGCGAAATCGTGCAATTGACCGACGAGTTGGTAGAGAACGCAGGCGATGAGGGCGGCTCGATCCACAGTGTCACCAAGACGCGCGACAGTCGCATCATTGTCTATCGTACCGGCGACCACATCAAAAAGTTGGACACCGAGACCGGCGAGAACAAGATTCTCTACACTGAAACCGGCAACTATACATTGGGTTCGCCTTCGATTGCGCCGAATCGTCGTTACATCACGTTCTCGCGCAACGAGGATGTGCACGTTGCCGATGGACCCAACTATGCCGGTTTCAAGGATCGTTTTTATCTGGTCAAGGATGGACGCATCACTCTCGCCTTCCTCGACGGCTCGGGTTGGTTCGACGTGTTCAAGGATACGCACCAGGTCGGGCACTTTCAGTTTTGTCCGGTGGACAGCACGATCGGTTCGTATTGCCACGAAGGACCCTGGAACTTGGTAACGCAACGGATGTGGCTGTTGGATTTTATTTCGCGCGAGGCGCGTCCGTGTTTTCGCCAAGACGAACAAGATTCGATTGGGCATGAATTCTGGACGCACGACGGCTATCTCTTTTTCGACGATCGCGGTCCAGGGCACGACGGCACGATCACCTCGGATCGCACGCAAGCGGTCGCGACGAATGTCGAGGTCAACCAGAACGCGATGATTCCCTTCGTCGGACTCGCGGATCGTTGGGGCAACATCGTCAAGCGCATTGATATGCCATTCTATTGCAACCACTATCATGCCAACCCAGGCAACACTGTTCTCGTCGGCGACGATGTGGACGACCTGGTGTTGATTGACATTGCGGGCAAGGAAGCGAAACTGCAAGTGCTGTGCAATCACAAAACGTCGTGGCACACGCAGAGCGCGCATTGTCATCCGACCTGGAGCTGGGACGGCAAAAAAATTCTGTACGCGTCCGATTTTGGCGGGCACGTGAATCTCTATCTCGTGGAACCATAACGTAGCAAAAACCATGGTGATAATGTTTCAAGAGGAATATCACGCAAGGAGCAAACCATGTCACACTACTTTGATCGCGACGAAAGCATTTTCAACTGGATCGGGGACGATCTCCCACGCACGTTAGAAATCATCGCCAATCGCTACATCGGCGAAAACCCGCCGACGCCATTCGTGTATCGCGCGTTCAGCCGGCGCGGCTTTGCGCAACTGAATGACGGCAGATACGATCTGAACTTGCAAGCGAAATTACCGGACGCCAAGCCCGGTCAATGGGCGTATCTGTACGGCATGTTGTGGAGTGACGGCGAAAAAAACGACGAATTCTTGATCAGTTCCTATTCGCCGACGAGCGTATTCGTGGACGGCAAGTTGGTGTATCGTTCGTTGCTCGCGCACGAGACGAATGTCCAAGCCGGCAAATTGGTGATCGTCCAAGTGCACAAAGGTTGGAACGCGTTCTTTATCAAGACGCGCAAAACGCCTGCGGGCTTTGGTTGCGTCATAGGCACCTCTTTCAAAAGGGCGTTCCCGTTTCATTTCATGTCACCCTTTGCGGAACGCGCGGGACAAGCCGGCTGGGTCTATTCGCAACTCGCTGCTCAAGATGTTTATGCCGAAAATAAATTTCCTGGCATTGGCGATAACGAACGCGCCACGGGGCTGACCTGGTTTCCGGCAATGCAATGGGACGCGGCAGCATCGAAGCAAAAAGCGTGCGCGCGAATTTTCGGCGTTCAGCCCGGCAAAACTGCCTATGCTTGGTCGCAGTTGGAAATCACCGCGCCGACTAAACTGCAACTCGACGCCGCGGGCGCGACGAAAATCTGGATTGACGGCAAGCCAGTGTGGGAAGGTCAAGCCGGCAAGCGCGACCTTGATCTCTCGTTGTCGCGCGGCAGACACGATGTGCTCGTTGCCACCGTTTCATCAACGGATGACTGGGGGTTTGTCATTTCGAGGAGCGGTCTTAGCGACGAGAAATCTCAAAGTCACACGCCGGAGATTTCTCGCTCCGCTCGAAATGACAGTAACGCGGAATTTCAACTGCCGTATCCGGTCAAAGGCGTTGGCGATGCGTGGTTGCATCTCGGACCCTTCGACGCGCCGTTGGCGAATTCGCCGGCAGAGATCCAAACGATCTACCGTTTGTTCGATAACCAGGGCGCGCCGGTGTACTGGCGCGTGGACATGCCCGAAACCTGGGTTCGTCCGCATCTCGAAAACGAAAATTTCGCCAAGTGGAATTATCAGATCGGCGTGACGTTGTACGGTTTGTTGCAGACCGCGCGACGGTTGGGACGCAAAGATGTGATTGACTATGTGGTGCGGCACGTCAACGAATGCGCCCAGTCTTATGCGTACTCGCTCTACGACCGCGACCAGTACGGCACGCAGTCCATCAACGAACAACTCGTCGAGATGAGTTGCCTCGACGATTGCGGCTCGTTTGGCTCGGCGGCGTTGGAGACATACAAGGAAGCGCCATCACCGGAAATTCGCGCGGTCGTGGATACGATTGCCGATTACATTTTGAATAAACAAGTGCGGACGCCCGACGGTGCGTTTTATCGCGTGCATACATTGTGGATTGACGATCTGTACATGAGCACGCCATTCCTGGGTCGGTACTATCAACTGACCGGCAAGCGCGCATACATTGACGACGCCGCGAAACAATTCTTGCTGTTCAAAAGATACCTGTATTTACCGGAACAAAAAATCATGTCCCACATATACGATTTTGGGTACAACCTGGCGACCGGCATTGCGTGGGGACGTGGCAATGGGTGGTGCTTGTTCTCACTCTCCGAAATTTTGGAGATGTTGCCGAACGATCACCCAGATCGTCCCGCGCTGCTCGAGTTCTTTGCAACGTTGTGCGAAGGATACCTGGCTTTGCAAGGCGAGCGCGGCTTGTGGCATCAGGTGTTGAACGAACCCGATTCGTACGAGGAAACGTCTTGCACCGCGATGTTCGCGTATGCGTTTGCGCGCGGTGTGCGTTTTGGCTGGCTGAAGGAAACGGTGCCATACATTCAAGCGGTTCGCAAAGCATGGCGCGGGTTGACCCAGATCAGTATTGATCGCTTGGGCAACGTGCATGGCGTTTGTCGCGGTTCGTCGTACGCATTCACGTCCGATTACTACAAGTACGAATTGCTGTGGCGGACGAACGATACGCACGGCATCGGCATTGTCATGCTCGCCGGCGGCGAAGTTATCAAACTGAACGAATGGCTGGCAGCGCATTAACGTTGGAGTCATTATGTCACGACACTATCAACACCTGGGTGTCTTTAGCGATTGGGTGGACGCCGCGCGCGAACAACAACCGCTCTTTCCGGTTGCGCCGCCCGGCGCGGAAACGCAACACCGCGTACGCGAGGTTTTGGGATTTTGCAATCGTCCCGAAACGCCGCGCGATGTTCAGATCGAGCAATGCTGGGAGCGCGATGGGTTGATCGGCGAAGAGGTCTCGTGGTCGGCGGGCTTTGGTCCGCGCACGCACGCCTACGTGCTCAAGCCGGCGCACGCGCAACAGCCCCTACCCGGCGTCGTGGCGCTGCACTGTCACGGCGGCTTCAAGTTCTACGGCAAGGAAAGAATCGCGGACGGCGCGACCGACCCACTGCCCGTCATCGTCGAGTATCGCAAAAAATATTACGCGGGACGCGCGTACGCGAACGCGCTCGCGCACGCCGGGTTTGTCGTGCTCGTGCCCGACACGTTTCTGTGGGGCAGTCGCAAATTTCCGCTCGACGTGATGCCCGCGCCGGTGCGCGACCTCACCGCCACAATTCTTCAAGCCGCGCCGCCCGACGCGAGCACGCCTTTCGAGATCGCGCAGTACAACGCCGCGGCGAACCAGCACGAGCATTGGGTCGCCAAGTACTGCAACGTCCTGGGCACGAGTCTCGCCGGCGTGGTCAGTTACGAAGACCGCGTCGCGACAAACTATTTGCTTTCGCGTGCGGACGTAACGCCGGATCGAATCGGGTGCATCGGTTTGTCGGGCGGCGGTAATCGCGCGGCGATGCTCAACGCGACGCACGAGCGCATCGCGGCGACGGCGATAGTCGGGTTGATGAGCACATACGAAGGACTGCTCGATCACAACATGTCGCACACGTGGATGCTCTTTCCATTCGGTTGGGCGCGCTATGGTGATTGGTCCGACCTTGCCGCGTGCCGCGCGCCGTCGCCTTTGCTGGTGCAGTATGACTTGGACGACGAACTGTTCACCGAGCAAGGGATGCGCGATGCGGATGCGCGCTTGCAACAACACTATGCGAGTGTCGGTACGCCCGCGGCGTACGTCGGACAATTTTATCCGGGTCCGCACAAGTTCGATTTAGAAATGCAAACCGCGGCGTTTGCGTGGCTCAAGCAATCGCTCACATAATCGAAAGGAACGAAATGGAATACATCCATTTGGGACGCACGGGTTTATTGGTCAGCCGCTTTTGTCTGGGCACGATGGCGTTCGGGCGCGAAGCCGACGAGCCGACGAGCGTCCGCATCATGGAGCGCGCGCTCGAACTGGGCATCAACTTTTTCGACACCGCGAATCGCTACGGGCAAACGCCCGGCGTGACGGAAGAAATCATGGGTCGTTGGTTGGCGCTAGGCGGCGGACGGCGCGAAAAAATCGTGCTCGCGAGCAAATGCTATGGCGAGATGGGCGACGGTCCGAATGATCGCGGGCTGTCCGCGTACCACATTCGACGCGCGTGCGAAGATTCACTGCGGCGTTTGCAGACCGATCACATTGATTTGTACCAGATGCACCATGTTGATCGCGCCGCGCCCTGGGAAGAAATCTGGCAGGCGATGGAACAACTCGTGCGCGAGGGCAAGGTGTTGTACGTGGGCAGCAGTAACTTTGCCGCGTGGCACATCATGCAAGCGCAGAGCACAGCCGCGGCGCGTAATTTCCTGGGTCTCGTCTCGGAGCAGAGCCGCTACAGTTTGGCGATTCGCACGATTGAACTCGAAGTGATTCCCGCGTGCCGCGCGCTAGGCATCGGCATCTTGCCGTACGGTCCTTTGCGCGGCGGCATCTTGGCGGGCGGAACACTACAAGCGACGACGGGGCGACGCAGCAGCGAGGGCGCGCGCAGATTGTTCGAACGGCACAAGACGCAGATCGCCGCGTACGAATCGCTCTGCGGCGAGATCGGCGTCGAGCCGGCGCACGTCGCGCACGCGTGGTTGTTGCAACAACCCGGCGTCACTGCGCTGATCCTGGGTCCGCGCACCATCGTCCAATTGGAGCACAGCGTCAAATCGGCAGAGGTCAAGCTCTCGGATGAGGTGATGACAAAACTCGATGCGATTTGGCAAGGACCGGGACAAGCGCCGGAAGCGTACGCGTGGTAAAATCGAGAAGAAAGGGCAACGATGAAACGAACATTGGGTTCAAGTGGAATACAAGTTAGCGCGCTGGGAATGGGTTGCTGGGCAATCGGCGGACCTTGGACGATGCGCGGCACGCAAGCCGGGTGGGGAACCGTGGATGACGATGAATCCATCCGCGCGATCCACACCGCGCTGGAACACGGCATCAACTTTTTTGACACGGCAGCGAACTATGGTTGCGGACACAGCGAACGTATCCTGGGTCGCGCGCTTGCCGACCGACGCGACCGAGCCATCGTCGCGACCAAGTTCGGCTACGTGGTGAACGAGCAAACCAAGCGCGTTGATCTGTACGACGACGACGTGAACAGCGACAAGGTCGTGAGCTATTTGCGCGAGGATTGCGAGACCAGTCTGCGGCGACTCGGCATGAATTACATTGACCTCTATCAATTTCACGTCAACGCGTATCCACCTGAAAAAGCCGGCGCAGTGCGCGACGCGTTGGAAGCATTGGTCGCGGAAGGCAAGATTCGCTTTTACGGCTGGAGCACCGACAATGCCGAAGGCGCGCGCGTCTTCGCGCATGGCAAACACTGCATCGCGATTCAACACGATCTCAACGTGATCCGCGACGCGCCTCAAGTGCTTGCCGTCTGCAATGAATTTGGACTTGCCAGCATCAATCGCAGTCCGCTCGTGCGCGGCGCGATCACCGGCAAATACGCGTCAGACGCGAAATTCCAGCTCGACGATCTGCGTCACCGCGAGAACTTTCAAGAGCAGTGGCTGAATCCCACGCTCGAAAAACTCAATGCACTGCGCCAAATTTTGACGAGCGATGGGCGAACGTTGGCGCAAGGCGCGCTTGCTTGGATCTGGGCGCGCAACGCGCGGACGATTCCGATCCCCGGCATCCGCACGGTCGCGCAGGCAATCGAAAATGCCGGGGCAATGCAGTTCGGCGCGTTGAACGGCGATCAAATGAGAGAGATTGAACAACTGATGAGGCGATCATGATTGTGAGAAATTTTTTGGACGCGCCTAGCAAGGTGCAATCCATTCACGAAGGCAAAGGCGTGGGCAAGAACGCGCGCGTCTTCGACAAGCCCGATTTCGATACGCCGCTCAAGTTCATCAACTATGTCGAGTTGGAACCGGGCGCGACGATTGGCGTGCATCGGCACGGCGCGAATGAGGAAGTGTACGTCGTGCTCGGCGGCAGCGGTGTGATGATCACGAACGACGAACGCCAAGCCGTGAAAACCGGCGACATTATTCTGAACAAGCCGGGCTGGGAACACGGCATCGAAAACACATCCCAGGAGTTGCTCAAGTTATTCGTGTTTGAAGCTGATTTGGTGATTCAAAATCCGTAATTCGTAATTCTGAATTTTGAATTACGAATTACGAATTCACGCGAGGTGAGGAGTGAATGCAGGCAGAAAATGGCAGTCCGAATTGCTCGATACGCGCGACCCCATGACCGGCGCGCGCGTGCGTCAGTTGACGAATTATCTGGGGCACAGCAATCACTTTTACTTTACGTATCCGTGCTGGTACGACAGCGGACGCAAACTGGTGATTGCCTCTGATCGCGAGAATCGCACCAACTTTTTCGGCGTGGACGTGGCGAGTGGCGAGATCACGCAGCTCACCGATCTCGATCCGGCGCAGGGTAGGATTGGCGCGCAATCCATGACCAAAAACCCGGTGCGCGAGGAAATCTATTTCTACCAGGGCAAAACCGTGTTCGCGCTCGATCTCAACACGCTTGCGCGGCGACCGCTCTTTACAATTCCGCCGGGTTATACGCCGCAATCCGCCAACGCGACGGCGGACGGCAATTATCTCATCACCGGCTATACCCAGGATTTATCCGACCGCTTTAACGTTGACCTGGGGCATGGCTATGTCGGCTTTCGCGAAATTTGGGAAGCGCATCCGCATTGTGCGATCGTTCGCATCGCACTGGATACCGGCGCGTCGGAGGTCATCTTTGAAGACAAATATTGGATCGGTCACTTGAACACGTCGCCCACATTGCCGCACATCATGACCTTTTGCCACGAGGGACCCTGGGATAAAGTGGATAATCGCATCTGGGGCTTGGACTTGCAAACGCGCCAAGCGTGGAAGATTCGCGCGACCGCGCCGGGCGAACGCGTCGGGCACGAGTACTGGATGGACGATGGCGAGCACATCGGTTATCACGGTTACATCGCAAACGGCACGATCTACGGTTCGATTCGTTACGACAACACCGATCAAGTCGAAGCGCCATTCGAGTTTCACTCGTGGCACTTTCACAGTTTCCGGCTCGATTGGATCGTCGGCGATGGCGACGCGCAAAATCCGTACTTGTTGTTGTGGCGGATGAAGGACGGCAAGTTCGAAGGACCCAAGGCGCTCGTGTGGCATCGCGGTTCGTTCCACACGCAACGCGTGCACGTGCATCCGTGTTTCAGCGCGGATGGAAAACAAATCGTTTACACATCCGACCCGCAAGGGTACGGGCAAGTGTGCATCGTGGACATTCCGGATTGGGACGCGTTACCCGACCGACATTCGCTCGAAAAGGGGTAGGATGAAATTTTCTCCGCTCGAAAAGAAAGGACTAACAAGGTTTCTCATCGGCGACACCATCGCGCCAGAGAAACTGAGCATTCACATCACCGAGGTCGAACCGGGCAGTCGCTCGCACGCCGCGCACACTCACGCGGGTGTCGAGGCATTCTACGTGTTCGAAGGTCAAGCGACCGTCGAAGTGGAAGGCGAACATTACCCGCTCAACGTCAACGAATCTATCGTGGTCGATGCGAGCGTGCCGCATGGAATTTTCAACAGCGGCGCGACGCGTACGCGGTATATGGTCATTATCGCGCAATAAGAAAATCAATTGGACGCGGACGAGCGCGGACCAACGCGGATTTCTTATTGATCCGCGTTAATCCGCGTCAATCCGCGTCCCAGTTCTAAAGGAGAACAAAATGTCAAAAGCACTAAAAGTTTGTGTGATCGGCGCGGGCAGCGCGCAGTTTTCGCTGGGCATCGTCAAAGACCTGTGCCTGACCAAAGGTCTAGACGGCAGTCATGTGACGTTCATGGATGTGGACGGGGAACGCTTGGACATGATCTTTAAGCTTGCCTCGCGCTACGCCCAGCAACTGGGATCATCGCTGACATTCGACAAGACGATGGATCGCGCCGCCGCGTTGCAAGGCGCGGATTTCGTTCTCAACGCCGCGTACGTCCTGGGTCATGTAATCGAAGCAAACATGCGAAAACTCGCGGGCGACAAGTACGGCTATTATCACTCCGGCGGACAGTTCGGCGCGTACCATCAACTGCGCCTCATGCTCGATGTCGCGCAAGACATCGCCAAGATTTGTCCGAACGCGTGGCTGATTCAATCCGGCAATCCGGTGTTTGATGGTTGTACGCTGATGACGCGCGAGACCGGCATCAAGGTCTGTGGTTTGTGTCATGGTCATTACGGTTATCGCGAAATCGCTCTGACCCTGGGGCTTGATCCCGACCGCATCACCTGGCAAGCGCCCGGGCTTAATCACAACATCTGGCTCACGCATTTCATCTACGAAGGCAAGGACGCGTATCCATTGATTGACGAATGGATCGCGACCAAGGGTGAAGAGTACTGGCGCACGCACGTCGCCACGCGGACGCACGACGCGCAAATGTCGCGCGGCGCGGTGCATCAGTACCACATGTACGGTCTGTTCCCGATTGGCGACACAGTGCGGCGCGGCGGGTGGTGGTATCACACCGATATCGCGACGAAGAAACGTTGGTATGGCGAACCCTGGGGCGGACCCGACACGCATCTCGCGCGCCCGTACTTTGTGAAAACGCTCGAAGCGCGCATCGCGGAAATGACGCAGTGGGCAAACGATCCCAAGACCGACATGACGAAAGCCATCGGCACCGAAAAGACGCGCGAGCAAATCGTGCCGATCATTGATGGACTTGTCAACAACAACGAAGGGTACTTCCAGGTCAACGTGCCCAATCACGGCGCGCTCGCCGGCTTGCCTGATGATCTAGTCGTTGAAGTTCCTGCCATTGTCAATCAAAAAGGCATTCAGCCCGTGCGCGTCGGCAAACTGCCGCCCAAGATCATGCTCGAGTGCATTTTGCCGGATTGGTTGGAGACGGAACGAGAACTGCATGCGTTCAAGACCGGCGACCGGACAATGTTGTTACATAGCGTGCTCAACAATCATCAAACGAAGAATTACGATCAAGCCGTCGCGCTTCTCGACGAGTTGATGGAACTGGATGAGGTCAAAAAAGTCGAGGATTGGGAAAAGATGAAACGCATCAGCGAGCACTACAAATATCCCAGCAAGTTGTAGATTCTGTTCGCGACTTTTTTAGGCGGGCGATTTTATCGCCCGCTTGTATTCTATGCGAGGTGAATAGACGAGATGCTTGCCGCGCTTTTCTTCGACCTGGGTGACACGATCATGGATGAAGCGAGTGAAGTGAAAGACCCAGAGGAAACGACGTTGCGCGCCGAGTTGATCCCTGGCATCGCGGAAGCGTTGCGGCGTTTCAAATCCCAGGGACATCGTTTGGCGCTGGTCGCGGATGCGCGCCCGAACACGCCGACCAATGTGCTGCGACAACATGGTTTGTCCGAACTGTTCGATTATTGCGCGATCTCTGAATGCGTGGGGTTTGAGAAACCGCATCCACGCATCTTTCAAGCCGCGCTCGAGGCGTTGACGATATCGCCGCACGATTATTCGCGCGTCGCGATGATTGGCAACAATTTGGAACGCGATATCGTCGGCGCGAATCGGCTCGGATTGATCTCCGTTTTCTATCACTGGAACGAACGGCGGCGCACCCAACCGATGACGGCGGATGAATCGCCGCGCTATACGATCACTTCACCCGGCGAATTGGTCGCGTTGATCGAACGCTTGGATCACGGAGCGGAGCAAACACAACCCCCACCCTAACCCCGCTTGCGCGCCGCTATTGCAGGGGGGGAGCAAAAATTCCCTCCCCTGTCGGCGATTTTTGCCGACGGGGGAGGGGTAGGGAGGGGGTTTGTGTGTGGGTTCTACTTGGCAACGAATTTCAACGTCACAATCTCTTTCGCTCGCACCGACAACGCGACCTCACGTCCCTCCCGCAAATCCACCGGCGCGATTTCTTCCTCGTTCAGATTGACGCGCGCCGCGCGCGCAAACTCGCGCAAAAGACGCAACCTCACATCAACCGGCTTTTCCTCGATGTTGTAACCGCGCACGATTAGTCCCGCTCTATCCTCGGCTTGCTTGATCGCACTGATGACAAACTCACGTGGCGTCGCTTCGATGAAACTCGCGGTCGGCGCAAGTGTGCCGGGGTGAGTACTCGTTGCAACCGCGCGCATCGGCGCGGCAAACGCGCGCGCTTCGACAAACGTGTTGCGCCAATCGCCTTCCGCCGGAATCATGGCGTACTCGAATTGATGTACGCCGATCTCTTGCGCGCCGGGAGTTTCCATCGCAGGACCCGCGTGGCCGGCTCGCGTGCTCAGGTCGTCGCGCGATAGCCAACCGGTGCAACGCAGGAGCGTGAGCGCGAGCGTTACACCTTGTGCATCTTGGCGCGCGAGATACTCGGGCAAACCACGCGTCGTTAACGTCATTCCAAGTTTGCCATCACTCATGGACACAAAATCTTGCATCGGCGCTTCAGGACGTGGTTGTTCGATCCAATCCGCCGTATCCTGGGGCAAGTCGAGAGACCGGCGAACGATGTCGAAAGCTTGGTCGGCATCTACATGGTCACTGACAATCGGCGTTGGGAATTCAACTTGCAAACGATGATCGCGAGCCAGGTTTTCAACCTGGGTCTGGAAATCAATCCGCCGCACTCCCGGGTAGAGCGAAACGACGGTAACGATCCTGGCATCAACCGTTTCTTGTGCGCGCGCCGTTCGGTCGTCGGTCAATCGCGCCGGCAAACGATAGGTCATCGAAATGCGTAGCGATTGCCGGACGGTGCTCGTTTCGATTTTGATTTCTGGCGGCGCGATCGGTTGACGGACGAGACGATCTTTTTCCGGCGGACAATAGTTGTAGAGATCGCCGCGATCGCCGCCATCCACAAAGCGATTGACGCCGCGATACATCGCGCCGGTCGTCTTGTCGGTGATCGTCAGCGTCCCATCGTCGCGATTTGGCTCGACACGATAGAATTCGTTTTCCAAAATCGTTGTCCGAGTCGCTGGCTGTTGCGCGATGGAATTCGCTTTGGCGACGGTAAAAGTTTTGTAGCCGTGCCCGGGCACCTCGCGCGCGATGAATTCGATTTCGAATTGCGCGGGCGAATGTCCACGGATTTCAAGAAAGGTCGCGGGATGCTTGGCGATGATCTGTCGAAACTGCGGCAGGATTTGATCGAGCATCGCCCGATTCGGTTCGCCCCGGCTTGCCAGCGTCACGTCAACCTGGATGGGATTTTCATTCGCGCGAATCACCACATCCTGGATCGTCAACCCCTGGATGCGCCCCGCTTGCGCCATTCCCAGCAATCCGCCGAGGGATTCACCTTTGGCGCGCTTGTGATAGTACTCTTGTACGCGCCGTCCCAGGATTTCAAAGGGGATGGCGTTTCCGGCATCATCAGTAATCGCGAAATTTTCTAGATGACTCGGCAGTTCGATCTGTGCGACGACGCGATCGGTGTGTGCGCTTGCAACCGGATTGAAGACGACGACCGGCACACTGTCGTCGTGCGTCTGCGTGTCAACCGACGCGGCGAGTGTGGTCAAACTCTCGGCAATGATCGGGACGATGATCTGCTCGACCCAATCAAAGCGTTGCGCCATTTCCGCGTGCACCTGGTCAACGCCGCAACCACAGATCGAATCGTGCGGGTGATTTTGCAAAAGATATTTCCAAGCGGTGTCTAAAAGCTGGAAGTTGGAGGTTGGAGGTTGGAGGTTGGACGTTAGAGGTTGGACGGCAGAATTTCCAACTTCCAACTTCCAGTCTCCATCTTCTAATTTCCAATTTCTAATTTCCAATTCCGCGCACGCGGCGAAGGGTTCCGCCCATTTTTCGAGGAGCATCTGCGCGTGCGCGTTGCGTTGCTTGATCCACATGCGCGTGGACGCGACGCCCGGCAAAAGGTGATGACGCTTGGGGTTGCGTAACTCGCCGCGAACTGTGTTGAGTTCGAGTTTTCGCTGTGCGATTTCTTTTTGTGTCTGCTCGACGTACATCGGCAACGACGCGTGAACGATCTTGATCTCGCCGAGTTGTTCGCGCGCCACGCGCAAAAGATGGGGGAGGTCAGCCCAGGGTTCCATGTGATCGTTGCCGTTCAAGAGGAGCAGGTTTGACGTGACCGCGTGCGGCGCGAGCGAGCGCCACGCTTTTTCGATGCTTGGCGCAAAGCCAACATCATCACGTCGGAGCCATGCCGCGTTGTCGTACCCATCGCGCAGATAGCACGCCAGGATGCGCGTTCCATCCGGCGCGTGCCACCACAATTCGGTTTGTTCGTCCGCGAGTCCGCGCCGAAACACCGCCGCGTCAATTTGAAAGCCGTGAAGAATCTGCGGCATTTGGCTGATGTGTCCAAAGGGGTCGGGGATATAGCCGACGAACCGCGTGTCGCCAAACTCGCGTGCGCCGCGCGTGCCGCGCAACAGATTGCGAATGATCGCTTCGCCGCTGACGAGAAACTCGTCCGGTAAAACGTACCAGGGACCGATTTGCAACTTGCCCGCGCGGACGAGCTCGCGGAGCGCGCGCGCGCGGTCGGGGCGCACTTCCAAATAATCTTCGAGAACGATGGTTTGCCCGTCGAGCAAAAAGTATTTATACTCCGGCTCAGTCGCAAAAATATCGAGTAGTATATCCACGCAACGGATGAGCCGCGCGCGATAAACCTGAAACGGTTCGTACCATTCGCGATCCCAATGTGTGTGCGAGACGACGTAAAGTGTTGGCATTGCTTCTCCCGGTAGAGTGGTGTAGGGGCGACGCATTTTTTTCGTCCTTCGATTTCGTTTCGCGCAACTCTGGGCGCGAAAAAAATGCGTCGCCCTTATCTGTGCGATTATAGTCGGTTTTGACCGGAAAACCAAAGTTTTCTGATTTTACCGATTTGTCAGAATCACGGTCTCCGATGGTGGAATGTTCCGGATTTCCACAAACGCCATATTGTCGGATCGTTGTACCGGAACGATGTCGCCGACCTTGTGTGTGCCGGCGTACCCTGCACCCAGGGTCAACTCTGCTGTGTTCGCAATCACACGGAAAGACGTTGACGCGTTGAGCGATGAATCTACGATCACATCCGCACCGCGGTGCTCGACGCCGTTGCCATTCACGATGCACAGAACCTCTTCTTCGTCGAGGATGCGCGACCATGTGATCAATTCGCCGCCCTGCGGTTCCGTAAACGGTTGCAAGAAATTCCGGATGAAACGCAAATACTGGCGACCAATTTGCAGCGCCGGGTATGCTTGGCGAATTCGAATCAATTCGCGGATGCGTCGGTAGACGTGAAAGTCTGGATCGAAGAAATGGCAACCGACGGTACCGAACGCTCCGAACCCAGGCAAGGTCGCATCAACACCGATGGAATCCGTGCCCAATCCAGCCGCGCCGCTTTTTCGGGGATGCTCCGCGCCAAACATGGTCTCGCGCAGATACTTGTCGGCGCGACCAAAATCTGGGAGATATTGCGCGCGTTCCGTTTGCTCTGGTCCGGCGAATGCCTGCTCGGTGCCGTAGTAAATGCACGGGATGCCGAGCGTGAAAAGTTGAATCGCGACGGCGGCGGCGATTTGATATTCCGTCGCCGCGTCGGTCGAAAAGCGAACCTTTGCGCCGAATACGTGATCGTGATCGTCAACGACCTTGACGTGCCGGTGCGCCGAGTTGCGATGTGAACCCAGGATCGGCGCCCATTGTCCGGTGATGCCAAAGTAGCGCGACGGCGCGCTCAACCCTTTCGCGACATCCGTCAGCGCGATGCGCGAATCGCCGATGTCGAGCGTCGCGTTCAGATTCAGTTCGAGTGCGTCGAGGTACTTGCCGGCGTTGTCGTCGGGTCCGCCGACTTCGCCGACGAGGAAAAAGTTGGTCTTGCCCAGGTTCGCGGCGAACTCTTTCAGCGCGCCGCAGAAATTCCGCGCGGCTTGTTTGGACACGTGCTTGAGCGTATCGAGACGCATCCCATCGAGATCGGCAAGCGCGATCCAATACTTGTAGCAACGCGCCAGATCGTTGAGCGTCGCGGGATTGTCGAGGTTGAGGTCGCGGAACGAGCCGTCAAAGTCGGTGCGTTTCATTTCGGCGTGATCATCGTCAATGTTCTCGCCGCCAAGACTTCCTTTGCCGGCGCGAGTGTAGTTGTGATCATCTTGAAGTTCTCGGGGCCACACGCCGGTTTCGCGGTCTGTGGGATGAATCTCAAAACTGGGTTGACCTGCTTCATCCAGCCACGCGCCCTTGTTATAAAATTCGGGCCAAGGTCGGTAGGGCGGGTCTACCACGCCGTCTTCGTAATCCCAGTTATGCCCGGTGTGATTGAAGATGACATCGAGGATGATGCGAATGTTGCGCGCGTGCGCCGCCGCAACCAGTTCGACCAAATCCCCGCGCGCGCCGAAATGCGCGTCCACGTCGAGAAAATCCTGGATCGCGTAGCCGTGATACTCATTGCTGTGATGGCGTTGTTTGAAAATCGGTCCGATCCAAAGCGCGGTGATTCCCAGGTCGCTCAGATAATCCAGTCGCGATTGAATTCCGCGCAGCGTGCCGCCCTGCCAGCGTTCGCCGCCGGATTCAGCCCAGTGATCCCACCGGAATCCGTCCGATCGAAAGGTACGCCGTGGCTTGGCGCGATCAAATTTCGGTCGTGTGTGATCGAGTCCATCGCTGAAGCGGTCTGGGAGCAAAAAGTAGAGAACCTGGCTTGCCCAATCCACCGGGGATGGATAGTACGGTATCTGAACTTCGTTGATTGTGCGGAAGGGCGCACGTCGGGGCAAGGCAACGGGGCGAATCGTCGAAGGGCGCGGCGTCGCGAGCATCTCGTTACTGAAAGCCATTTCGATCCCTCCTCATTTCTATTTCATTGCGTGAACTGCTTTTCCGCCCGACGCTGACCAGAGCGCCTGACTAAGGTCGTGCGCGCTCCACGCGCGATGTTTGCACACGCGGGTCAACTGATCAGCGCGCTCGCGCAGGCGCGCGGCGTAACGCTGATAGTACGTCGCGGTAAAAGCCACGGAACCCAGGTCGGGTATCTGTGCGGCGACGAGTTCATCGAAAAATGGATAGAGCGATGGCGCGTAACATGCTAACACAGCGGAGGACGTGGCGGGACCGACGCCGGCTAATCGGCTCAGGAGGTCAACGGGCTTGCGGAAGTCGGGTATCGCGGCGAACGCTTCGATGGCAGTCTTTTTTACTAACGCTGCCGGGTTCCCGCGAACGAGAAGGCGATTACGTTCGCGCCAGACGCCGCGTTTCATTTTCCACACAGTGGCGCGTTCCAATTCGGCGAGTGTGATGTATGCCGGCGCGCGCGCGGCTATCAACGCGGGGAGTTCGACGCGATACCAGGTGTCGAGTTGTTCCAAGCCATTGACGTGTTGGGCTTGAATCGTTGCGGCATAGCGATCCAGCGCGGTATGCCAATCGCCGCATGTAGTACGTGACCAAAGCGCCATAGTCGCCTCTCAATTGCGGTTCAAAACTTATTTCGGTTTGTCCGCGCTGGGTTTGGGGGATAGATTTTCAAACAGGGTGTGGGTTGAGGCGACGATCTCGGCGATGGCTTGTTCGAACGCGACTTGATTCGCGTGGGATGGAACGCGATAGCCGGTTACCTTGCGAACGAATTGCAATGCGGCGTCGTGCAATTCTTCATCGGTCGGCAAACGCTCGGGCTGACGGAGTTTCCGGATATTTCTACACATGCGCCGATTCTATCTCGTTTCGCGAAAAAAACAAGTGCCGCCGTCGAATTGGCTGTGCGTCAAGTTTTTGGGTGGTGAAAAAACCTTGCGATGGTTGAACGGCAATCCTATTTGATTTGTCGTCAAAACCTTCGCAGGGTTGAGTGTTCCAAGATTTTGACGGACACCCCGTCGAATTCTGAATCAACGTCTTGAAAACGATTTGTGCGTGTGTTATACTCTAGCCGGTGAACTGACTCAATGCTGGTTACTCGTCATGCCAATGAGCGATCCTCTCACTCGCTAACCAGAAAGGGAGGAGAGTCTGATGCACCGTCGAATCGAAAACTCACTCGTAGTGTTCGCGTTTGCCTTACTCATCTGCCTGACCGCGTGTTTTGTTTCGACCCAGAGTAAACCCACTATCATCATCGTCTCTCCCCCAAGCGGCAGTAGGTTTTACGATGGCGAAGAGATCGCGATCCAAACAATGTCGTCGGACTTGGTCGGTGTGACACGTGTTGAGCTTTTGGTTGATGGCACACTGGTTCGCACCGACCCCTCGCCGGTGCCGCAAGGGCAACTTTCCTTTCCGCTCTCTCAGACCTGGAAAGCCACCCCAGGTACGCACACGATTATCGTCCAAGCATACAACGCGGCTGGCAGCGTGAGTAACCCTGCCGGGATTTCTGTGACGGTTCTTGCCGGCGGTGCGCCAACTGCAACCGTTCCTCCTTCGGTTTCAACGCTTGTCCCGCCGACGATCTCTGCATCGTTGACAGTGACGCCCACCGCGACCAGCAGCATCTGTACGGATAATGCCGTATTCGTCGCGGATGTCACCGTTCCTGACGGGACGAATTGGATGCCCGGACAAACGTTCAACAAAATCTGGCGCGTGCGGAACACCGGTTGTCCCTGGATCGCCGGCTATCAACTCGTTTTCGTCGGCGGCGAGGCGATGTCCGCCACAACCGTGCTCCCGCTTCCAAATACCGCGAACGGCGCGACCGCAGATTTGTTGGTGCCAATGACCGCGCCTACGGTACCTGGCGCGCACAATGGCACTTGGCGTTTGCGTAATCCAAGCGGCAAGTTGTTCGGAACGATTGTGACGGTCATGATCAATGTGCTTGGTCAGTCTAGCTCGCCTCAGACTGCAGTGCCGGCGGGACCTTGCAGTGGGACGCCGATCATTTCATCCTTCACCGCGAATCCACCGAATATGACCGCCGGCGGCAGGACCGTTTTGACTTGGGGACCGGTGACCAACGCGGATCGCGTTGAAATTGACCAAGACATTGGTCTCGTTAGCGCACCCGGGGCTATCACGGTGATGCCCACAACGAGTACGACGTACACGCTCACGGCATACTGCGGCGCTGACTCGGCGACTGCCCAGGTCCGAGTACTCGTCCCCTTTGCGATTCTCGGATCGTCAACCAGCGCGAACCCAAGCGATTTCACGGGCGCGTGTCCCAAGACCATCATCTTTTCGGCGCTCATCACGGTCAATGATGCCGGTCCTGTCACGTACAAATGGGAAAGTAGCGATGGAAGTCACGATTCATCCAACCAGAGTATCACCTTCGGCAGCGCCGGTTCTCAAATTGTGAACACCACGTGGACACTGGGTACCGCCGGCAGAACGTATGCCGACTACTGGATCCGACTTCACATTTTATCGCCGACCGATGTCACGTCGAACAATGCTACCTTCACACTTCGATGCAATTGATCGAGCGATGTTGCATTGATGCCTCAATCACGATATAATCTCTAGTGACGATGTTGTTTGTTCGCGTTCAAATCGTGTTATGGAAAAAAGGACGCATGTCATTACGCGGTTCTGCGCGTAATGGCGATTTTTTATATCAACCATCGCGACCAAAGGAGAAGACCGCATGAATACCGACCAACCCGTGAACATCACACCCGAACTTGCAGACGAATCACCAAACCTACCAACCACAGAACTATCCAACCGCCTCCCCTGGCACGCGCCCAGCATCACCCGCATTGATATTAAACGGACGATGTTTGGAGCGGGGTCGGGAACCGACATGCTGAATCAGACCACCACTGGCGTATGATTTCCGAGCGACTGATCTAACAGCGAAACCCCATTGATGATCAGACAAGAATCAGATAGATGATCCTCAAAGCGATTGGGGCATCGAAGAATTGCTGGCGATGTTGCTTGCCAGCAATTTTGATCTTGCTCTTATCGAACCCTGTCCTCCCATCATTGTTCTTACCGCGAAAATAAAATCGAGCGACATGAAAGCATCCATCCACACCCAATGAGCGGCATCTTTGGAATTATTTATCGCGATGGCGCGCCCGTCGCCGCGCACACGCTCGAAACAATGCGCGATGCGATGGCACACTGGGGTCGCGATGGCGGCGGCATGTGGCGGGATGGCTGTGCCGGGCTGGGTCAGTTGCTTTTTATCAGCACGCCCGAAGCGAAGTCCGAGCAACTGCCCCGCGTTGATCTTGCCACTGGCATCGTCTTCACCGCCGCCGCGCGCGTGGACAATCGCGACGAAATAATTTCAGATTTAGGATTGCAGATTGCAGATTTGCAAGCACCAATTTCCAAATCTGCAATCTGCAATTTGCAACCTACAATTAGTGACGGCGACCTGATTCTTCACGCCTACCGCAAATGGGGCGAGTCGTGCGTCACGCGCATCTACGGCGATTGGTCGTTCGCCGCGTGGCATCCTGCCGAACGCAAATTATTTTTAGCGCGCGATCATTTCGGCAACACGTCGCTTTACTACTACGCCGATGCGCGCGTCATCGCGTTCGCCTCCGACCGCCGCGCGCTGCTCGCGTTAAATCTCGCGCCGATGGAGTTGGACGAACTCTACTTGGCGCAAGTGTTGATCTCCTGGTCTGCCTACCACGGCGAGCGCACGATTTCCAAAACGATTCACCGCTTGCCGCCCGCGCACTCGCTCACGTTCACTCCAGAACGACTCGACGTGCGGCAGTACTGGCGACTCGAAGACACGCCGATCATGCGCTTGTCGCGACGCGAAGATTACGTCGTCGCGTTTCGCCACGTATTCGATCAAGCCGTGCGCGCGCGTCTCCGCTCCCCACGCATGTCAGGAGAGGGGGTTGGGGTGACGCTCAGCGGCGGACTCGATTCCGGCTCGGTCACCGCGACTGCCGCGCAGTTTCTACGCGCCGAGGGCAAACGCTTGACTGCGTTCACATCGGTGCCGCTTTCCGATCCCAGCATCTATGTCGGACAACGATTCGGCGACGAGTTGGCGTTCGCGCAAGCGACCGCGCAATTCGCCGGCAACGTGGACTGCGTTCCGATTACTGCCGCGACTATCACGCCGATTCAAGCGATTCGACGGATGTTGGAGATTCACGGCGAACCCGCGCACGCGGCAGGCAATTTCTTTTGGCTCATTGAATTGGAACGCGCCGCGCAAACCCAGGGTTGTCGTGTTTTGCTCACTGGGCAAATGGGCAACGCGGGCATTTCTTGGACGGGCAATGTATTTTCCCAACCGCTCGCCTTGCAGTTGCAAAACCTGGGTTGGCGCAAGTGGATGAAAGAAACGATCAAGCGCGCCGCGCCGTCCAGTTGGTTGATCGAATGGCAGAGGCGACGCACTCCAGCGAATTGGTATCGCGGCTCGGCGATCCATCCCGATTTCGCGCGGCGATTGGGTTTGTTCGAACAACGCTTGAACGACCCCGGCGAACGATTACCGCGCGATCCCCGCGCGATGCGTTTTCAAATTCTGCAACCCGGTCGCTCGTTCGGCGGCGCGCTCCACGCGGAGATGGGCGCGGCGCACGGCTTGGAAATTCGCGACCCGACCGCCGACGCGCGCGTGCTCGCGTTCACGCTCTCCGTGCCCGATGACATTTTCATGGACGCGCAAACCGGTTTGGATCGCTGGCTGATTCGCGCGGCGATGCAAGGTCGTTTGCCCGATGAAGTGCGGCTCAATCGCCGGCGCGGGCGTCAAGCCGGCGACCTCGTCCCGCGATTGCGCGCGTGCGGGAGCGAAGTCGAAACCGCGCTCGACGAACTCGCGCGTGGTCCCGCAAGTGAATACGTAGACGTGCCGTACATGCGTCAGGTGTGGCAGATGATTCAAACCCAGGGCACACCTCAGGCATTTAGCAAAACCGTCACGGTGCTGACGCGCGGGATCATGGCAGGATTATTCGTCAATCAGTTTGCAAAAAGCGCGTGACTTGCGCGCGCGACAAATTTTTTCTGGAGGAACCAATGAACGTCGAACCGACGGAACGATTGCTCGACGAGAACGCGCAACCAGACGCACCCGCACATCCCGAACTCGTGACTGATACGTCCAAACCAATGTGGCACGCGCCTACTGTCACCCGGATTGACATCAAGCGAACGATGTTTGGCGGCGGCAGTTTTACTGACGGCGGCATGCCCAGCCCTGGCTAGACTCGATTAGGAATTATTTCCATCGCGCCAATCATGCTCCCCGACTGGCTCGCGGATTTGCAAATCGAAACGACGTCCGCGCCATACGCGATTGAAAACGCCACCGCGCGCGGTGTGTTGTGGCAAGCCGCGCGCAATCGCTTTTTGCTCGACGTGCCGGACGTGGCGCGTTATTTCGTCGCGGATGGACGGCGTATCGTCATCGAGCGCGCGCCGAACGCGAACGACGCTGACGTAATGCAATTCTTGCGAATGACGCCGCTCGCCGCGCTGTGTTTTCAGCGCGGCATTCTCGCGTTTCACGCAGCGGCGGTCGCGCCGCCAAGCGATTTGTCATTGCAAGCGATTTCTGCAAAGCCAGCTCCATCTTCTCAATTGGGGATTGCTTCGTCGCAAAAACCGCTCCTCGCAGTACCAAGTCGCGGCGCGATTTTACTCGCCGGCGATTCCGGCGCGGGCAAGTCCACGTTGCTCGCGGCTCTGCTTCAACGCGGTTGGACGATGTTGGCGGATGACCTCGCAGTTGTCGAGATAAACGCAAATGGCGAACTGGTCGTCTTGCCCACGTTTCCGGATGTGCGATTGTGGCAAGACGCGCGCGAGAAATTGGGAATCGAGACCCAAAGGATTTTCCAAAACGCTTCGAGTCTGGCGACGCCTCAAGCCCTCCGCGCGATCTACTGGCTCGCCGTTCACAATCGAGACGAAATCGAAACGCGCGAACTGACCGGCGCAGAACGCTTTCGCGCGCTCGGCACGCTCACGTACAACAGCCACATCGCCGACGCATTGCTCGACCGCGTCGCGTACTTTCGCATCGCGTCCGTCATCGCGCAAAACGTACCGCTCGTTCACTTGAATCGTCCGCGCGGCAAGTGGAGCGTGGACGCGTTAGCGGAACGACTCGCGCGTAACTACTAACCCCGATGTTCCACACCTACACCGTCTACGATCTCACCATCCAAACAACCTTTGCTTGCCCGGCGTTGCCGCGCGCGCCAAGGGAGACAACGCCGGATATTATTGTTACGGAAGGCGCGACGCCGCGTGAACTTGCCGCGCCGGTGGCGACCGGAAAAATTTGGCAAGCGGAACCAGGACGATTTTTGTGGCGCGGCGGCGCGCGCGCCGGGCGCTTTCTCGTCGAAGGTGGAACGCGCGTCACGCTGCAACGCAGTCCGACCGCCGAAGACGAAATGCTTGCGTTGCATTTTCTCGATTCCGTGCTTGCCGCGATTCTACGGCAACGCGGAATGTTGGTCCTGCACGCGAACGCCGCCGTCACGCCGGCTGGCGCTGTCGCGATCTCTGGCGAATCGGGCGCCGGCAAATCCACGACGCTCGCCGCGCTCGTCGCGCGCGGATGCGCGATGCTCACCGACGACATCACCGCGTTACGTCTGGGACACGATGGTCGCGTAGAGGCATTGCCCGGCGTCCCGCAACTGCACCTGACCGAAGATGCCGCGGATGGTTTGGGATGTGACATCGTCGGCTTGCCGCGCAACAAATGGCGGCGCATGAAAGCCGCGGTGCCGGCGCACCGCGCGATGGCGCTGGAACCCGCGCCGCTGCGCGCGCTCTATCTGCTTCAGCCGCGCGATGGCGATGGCTTGCGCGTTCAGCCATTGACCGGCGCGGAAAAATTCGACGTCGTGCAAACGTGCATCTATGGTCCCCTGCTTCCACAAGAACATCCTGGGCAATTCCCGCTCTTCGCCGCGCTCGTCGAACAAGCAACCGTGTTTCGCCTCGAACGTCCCACTGAACGTTGGAGTGTAGATGACGTGGTAGATACGATACTGACTACTGAATACTGATTGCGAGACTTGCATACGACACGGATGACTAGAATCTCAATCCGGCAGTAGACAGCACCAAGCCGTAGGAGTATAATTATGGCACTTTGAATCCAAGTGCGGATACGATATCGTGTTGGATCGCGACAGCGTATCCGGGAGGTCATGGTGGCTTCCGTAAATATCCTCGTTCGACCTAGCGCGAATTACGACTCAGTCGTCCTGATGCTATCGCAAAAGGCGTTGGTCGCGCGCGTGGCGTTTCGCCTCAATCGCCACGTTTTTCTCCGCAGCGCAAGTTCCCCTCGAAAAAGAAATCAAACTCAAGCAAAAGTCAAAGGTAATTACCATTTACCCATTCCCTCTTACAACGAGGAGGCGGATGAAAGAATTTATCGCGGCGTGCGCGCAGTTCGCAATCACGCCTAACGATGTTACGGCGAATATCGAGAAAGCCGTCCATTGGTTGGAAAAAGCCGCGAACGAATACGACGCCGATCTCGTTCTTTTTCCCGAAACCGTGACGACCGGCTTTGTGACCGGACTCGACCCTGCTAGTTTGTGGGATTTGATCGGTACACTCCCCGGCGCGATTTCGCAACCGATTCAGCGCGCGGCAAAATCCCTTGGCGTCCACGTCGTTTTGCCATCGTATCGCCGCGGCGCGGAACGCGGCGTCGTCTATAACTCCGCCGCGCTCATCGGACCGGATGGCGAAGTGATCGGCGTCTACGACAAGACGCATATTTTTCCGCTCGAACGTCGCGATTGCGGTGGCTGGGTCACGCCGGGAAATCGCGCCGAGGTGTACGAGACCGCGCTCGGATCCATCGGCATGATGATTTGCTACGACGGCGATTTTCCCGAACTCGCGCGCTTGCTCGCGGTGAAAGGCGCGGAAGTGATCGTGCGACCGTCCTCACTCTTGCGGAGTTTTGACATTTGGCAAATGACGAACATGGCGCGCGCGTACGACAATCATGTTTACGTCGTCGCCGCGAATATGGTCGGACCCGATGCCGCCAACAATTATTATTTCGGTCACAGCATGATCGTCAATCCGATTGCGTGGCGGCTTGCCCAAGCGCGCGGCGTCGAGGAAATCATCGCCGCGAAACTCGATCCCGATCCACTGCGTTACATCACGACAGGCAGTAAGAGTGTTCAAGTCTTCGACCATCTCGAAGATCGCAACCTTGAATTGTACGAAGAAATTTTGCGCGCGGCGCGCAGTCGCTTTGAACCTGGGAAACGATTGCGCGCAAGAACGATAATTGGTGAAGCGTAATTGATCATTTCGCATCTCCAATTACCAGTTCCCCTTTACCTCTTACCAAAAGGTATACCATGAAACCGGCATCCTTTCAGTATTTCGCGCCCACCACACTTGACGAGGCGCTCGCGTTGCTTGCCGAGCACGGCGACGCGGCTAAAGTGTTGGCGGGCGGGCAAAGTCTAACGCCGATGATGAACTTTCGCCTGGTTTCACCGGCGATCCTCATTGACCTCAATCGCATCGGCGAACTCGCGTACATTCGTGAGCGCGACGGCGGACTCGCCATCGGCGCGATGACGCGCCAGCGCCAGGTTGAACGCGACGCGCGCGTTGCCAAACACGCCCCGCTCGTCGCCGAAACGATGCCATTCGTCGCGCATCCGCAAATTCGCAATCGCGGCACGCTCGGCGGAATTTTCGCGCACGCCGATCCCGCGGCGGAATTGCCGGCGGTTGCTATCGCGACCAGCACAAAGCTAAAAGTAAAAAGTATAAAGCGCGAACGCTGGGTGGAGGCGCGTGATTTCTTCACCGGATTATTTTCCACAGTTCTCGCGCCGGATGAATTGCTCGTCGAAATCGTCGTGCCGGCGATGCCCGCCCACACCGGTTACGCGTTCCAAGAAATGAGCCGGCGTCATGGCGATTACGCGCTCGCCGGCGTCGCGTGCACGCTGACGTTCGACGATCGCGGTGTGTGTCAGGAGGCGCGCATCGTATTCCTGGGTTTGGGTACGCTGCCGATTGACGCGCGCGACGCGGCAAAACACATCGTCGGCGCGACGCCAAACGCGGAGGCGATTCGCGCGGCAAGCGAAGCGATTGACGCGGAGATTGATCCGAGCGACGACATCCACGCATCGGCAAAATTTCGCCGGCATCTTGCGAAGGTGCTAACGCGACGCGCGTTGGAAACGGCAGTGATAAGAGGAAAGCGTAATTGGTAATTGGTAAATGGTAAGTGGAGGTTCACTTACCACTTACCAAAATCATAAATTGATCCACGAATAACGCGAATCACGCGAATAAAAAACAAAATTAGCGAAGATTCGCGAGATTCGCGGATGAAGGAATAAATTGGCGAAGGTATTGACTTACCATTTACGATTTACCTGTCCCCGAAGTGAGGTCAGATGGAGAGACTCACCGTTCACATGAGCGTGAATGGAACACACTTTGAACGCGCGGTCGAGCCGCGTTTGCTCTTGAGCGATTTTCTGCGGCACGAACTCGGATTGACCGGCACGCACGTCGGATGCGAGCATGGCGTGTGCGGCGCGTGCACGGTCTTGTTCGATGGCGAGCCGATGCGGTCGTGTCTGCTCTTTGCGATCCAGGCAAACGATCATGCGATTACGACCGTCGAAGGACTGGGCGATGAGACGCATTTGCATCCGTTGCAGTCTGCATTTCGCGAAGCGCACGGCTTGCAGTGTGGTTTTTGCACGCCGGGATTTTTGATGACACTCGTCCCGTTTCTTCAGGAGAATCCAAATCCCAGTGAAGACGAAATCCGCATGGCGATTTCCGGCAATCTCTGCCGATGCACTGGGTATCAAAACATTGTGGACGCGGTGATACTGGCGGGTAAACAGTGAACGCTGACTGTTGACTGTTCACTACTCACTGCTCACCGGAGGTTCGATGACCACGCGCTATTTTGGCGAACGCATCACGCGCAACGAAGACCCACGCCTCTTGACCGGGCGCGCGCTGTTCGTGGACGACGTGGATTTGCCGGGGATGCTGCACGTCGCATTCCTGCGGAGCATCCACGCGCACGCGCACATTCGGAGCATTGACGTTTCGCGCGCGCGGCAACGCGCCGGCGTCGTCGCGGTTTACACCGCAAACGACCTGGGTGATTATTGGAAACCCGGTCCTCTGCTCGTTGCGCCGCCGCCGATAAAAAAGCTACTCGCATTTCACGAACGCTGCCAGGTCCCGCTTGCCAAGGACAAGGTGCGCCACGTCGGCGAACCGGTCGCGATGGTCATCGCCGAGAGTCGCTACATCGCTGAAGACGCACTCGACGATATTGATGTGGATTACGAAGCATTGCCAGTCGCCGCGGATATGGATATCGCGCTCGCGCCGGACGCGCCGCTTGTTCACACCGATGTCGGATCGAACATAGCCGCGCATGTCATCCAGGAAAAAGGGAATGTGGATGCCGTGTGGCGCGCTGCCGCGCTCGTCATCCAGCGTCGCTTTCGTTACGATCACGGGACAGCCGCGCCCATCGAGACGCGCGGTATCGTCGCGCAGTGGGATGCGCGCGCGCAACATCTGACAATCTGGGATTCGACGCAAGCGCCGGTTGTCATTCGCAACGGACTCGCGCGTATGCTGGGTTTGTCCGAAGCGCAAGTGCGCGTGATCGCGCCGTTTATCGGCGGCGGATTCGGACCCAAGATCATGATGTTTTATCCAGAGGAAGTGCTTGTTCCCTGGGCGGCGCTGCAACTGGGACGACCGATCAAATGGTACGAAGACCGCCGCGAAAATTTTGTCGCGATGAACCACGAGCGCGAGCAAATCCACGACGCGGCGATAGCGCTGAACAAAAACGGAATGATCCTGGGAATCAAGGATAATTTTCTGTACGACACCGGCGCGTACATTCCGTACGGACTGACCGTGCCGCTCAACGCGCAATGCACACTCCTCGGCATGTACAAAGTGCCGAACTATTATTCCGAATTCAAAGCCGTCTTTACGAACAAGACCATCGTCAGCCCCTATCGCGGCGCGGGCAGACAGCACGGCGTATTTGTGATGGAACGCTTGCTGGATCTCGCCGCGCAGGAATTGGGGATTGACCGCACCGAGATTCGTCGCCGCAATTTTATCCAGCCGTACGAATTTCCGTACAACAATGAAATCATCTACCAGGATTTCGCGCCGCTCCAATACGACAGCGGCAACTATGCAGCGGTGCTCGACCGCGCCAAGCAGATGATTGACTATGACAACTTTATCGCCAATGAACAGCCGCGTTTGCAAAGTGAAGGCAAACACGTCGGCATCGGCTTGGTGTGTTACGTCGAAGGCACGGGCATCGGACCGTACGAAGGCGCGCGGGTTCACGTCGAAACGAATGGCAAGGTGACGGTTGCGACCGGCGTTGGCACGCAAGGGCAAGGGCATTTCACGTCGTTCGCGCAAATCGTCGCCGAGCAATTGGGCGTGGATGTGCGCGACATTCGCATCATCACCGGCGACACCGCGGAATTCAACTGGGGCACCGGCACCTTCGCGAGTCGCGGCGCGGTCGTCGCCGGGAATGCGGTGAACGAGGCGGCGAAAGCCGTGCGCGAGAAAGCGATCAAACTCGCGTCTGAAGAGCTGGATGTGTACGAAGGTGATTTGGAATTAGCCGACGGCAAGGTTCAAGTCAAAGGTTTGCCAGAGAAAAATATGTCGCTTGGCGAACTCGCGGCGAAAGCGAATCCGTTGCGCGGCGCGGTCAAGCCCAACACCGAGCCAGGTCTCGAAGCGACGCGGTACTTTGGTCCGCAGAGCGGCGTTACGTCGAACGGCGCGCACGCGTTGATCGTCGAGGTTGATCCAGAGACGATGGAGATTCACATTCGCAAATACGTCGTCGTTCACGATTGCGGCAAGGTCATCAACCCGATGATTTTGGAAGGGCAAGTGCAGGGCGGTGTCGCGCAAGGCATCGGCAATGCCTTCTACGAAAAATTGGTGTACGACGACAACGGGCAATTGCTCACTGGTTCGTTCATGGATTATTTGCTGCCGACCGCGATGGAGGTGCCGCGCATTGAAATCGGACACGAGGAGACGCCGTCCCCATGGAATCCACTCGGCGTGAAAGGCGCAGGCGAAGCCGGCGCGATTCCGGTTGGACCGTTGTTCGCACAGGCGATTGAAGATGCGTTTGGTATCGAGGGATTAGAGATTCTAGAAATTCCACTATCGCCGAATCGGTTGTTCGAGTTGGTCGTCGAAGCGAAGCGAAAGGCGGGGAACGCATGAACATTGACCAAGCGAACGCGCAAGCTGTCGAGCGGATGATGCAAGCGCGCCCGGTGTTGATCGGCATGGGCATTGCGCGCGATGTGATTCCTGGGATGCGCGACAATCTTTTGTTACACGCCGGTCCACCGATTACCTGGGATCGCATGTCGGGTCCATTGCGCGGCGCGGTGATCGGCGCACTCATCTTCGAGGGATTGGCAAAAACGGAGGATGATGTGCGCGCCATCGTCGCGCGCGGCGAGATCGCGTTCGAGCCGTGTCATCATCACGCGGCGGTCGGTCCGATGGCAGGTGTGATCTCGCCTTCGATGCAAGTGTATATCATCGAAAACAAAACGCACGGCAACCGCGCGTACTCGGGTTTGAACGAGGGTTATGGCAAGGTTTTGCGATACGGCGCGTACAGCGATGATGTCTTGAAGCGTTTGCGTTGGATGAATGATGTCATGGCGCCGATGCTCGCCGACGCAATTGGATCAGCGGATGGTGGCGTTGATATGCAAGCGTTGATTGCCGAAGCATTGCACATGGGCGACGAAGGGCACAATCGGTTGAAGGCAGGGTCAATGCTTTTTCTGCGCGCGCTCGCGCCGAACCTTGCGAAGGTTTTACGCTCCGCGCCTTCGCAAGGTTCGCAGGTCGCCGAGATTCTCAAATTCATGGGCGACACTGCGCTGACGAGTCTCAACGCCGTGATGGCGTCTTGCAAAGCGATGGCGGATGCCGCGCATGGAATTGCGAACAGCACCATCGTGACAGCCATGGCGCGCAACGGTACCGATTTCGGAATTCGCGTCAGCGGTCTCGGCGATCAATGGTTCGTCGCGCCTGCGGAAATTCCGGTTGGTTTGTATTTTCCCGGTTTCAAAGCCGAGGATGCGAATCGCGACATCGGCGACAGTACGATTACCGAGACGGCTGGCATCGGCGGTTTTGCCATGGCAGCCGCGCCTGCCATCGTCACCTTCGTCAGTGGCAAGCCGCAAGACGCGATCAATACGACGCTGGAGATGTACGAAATTGCGTTCGCCGAGCACAAATATTTTTCGATTCCCTACCTGGATTTTCGCGGCACGCCGGTGGGTATTGACATCCGCAAGGTCGTCGAGAAAAATATCACGCCGCGCGTGAATACGGGCATCGCGCACAAGGATGCCGGCGTCGGACAAATCGGTGCGGGTCTCGTGCGTCCGCCGATGGCAGTTTTCAAAGAAGCGTTATTCACTTTTGCGGAGAAGCATGGTGTATAATGTGGGTAATTTGCAAATGGTAATTGGTAATGGGTGATATGTTTCTCGTCTGACCGCTATGGCTCGCCAATTGAATGCATTTGCTGATGGTTTGAAAACTGCGCGCGCAGATGCAAAACAATCCAAAACACTCCGCGAACCTGCCGCCGAATACTCGGTAAACGTTCCAGATGATTTTCCCAACATCCTAACTCGGACAAGCCGAAACCAAACAAATTATTGGACGCGGATGAACGCGGATGAACGCGGATATTTTTCTTATCCGCGAAAATCCGCGTGAATCCGCGTCCCAAAATTCTTTGCTTTTTGTACAACGATTTCATTGGAT
>JACRBM010000019.1 GCA_016219275.1 Chloroflexota bacterium | reverse complement strand
TCGGAATTCTACGACAGGTTGATCCATTTGGCAAGTGCGAAAAAGTCGGGGACGGTACCGCGCGCCTAGTTTTCGGAAACGCCAGGAAAAGTGATTCGATTTTTTAAGGTTCAAGCTATTGACACGATTTAGAACTTCTACCGCCCGCCGATTCCGCCGCAAGGTGTCTTGCGAAATGCAAGTACGTTTGCCAGCGCAAACCACACACGCCAAAATGCGCGACCGTGGCGGAATCGGCGGGCAGGTGTTTGCAGACGTTTAAGTTATCGTTACTTAACGGTTGGCGTCAGCGGTTTGGCGGGAGAACCAGCCAACGAAACGGAATAACTTTCTTGTATTGAAAGTCAATCTTGGTGAACCCCAACAGAATCAATACATTCAAGTTTTTGTTATTGACTTTACCCATTCTTCGGCATTCCTCATTTTAGGAAAGATAGGGTCAATTTCATCCCACCAGAAATGAGCGTGACGCATATTCGATACCGCAACTCTGAGATTTTCAATTTCTCCATGGCTGTAGGAAAGTAGAGCCAGAAACAATTTCGTGTCATGGAAAGCTCTTCCACTTTCCTTCAATTCAAGAATACACTTGAAAGCAGATTTCTGGTCATCAATATTTGGAAACAGGTTTTCTATAGCCTGTACAACTATGGGTGGTACTCCAGAAACCTCTTGAGTTGGTGTAGGGATAAATCGTTCACCTTTTGGTTCGTCTTTTTTGCTAAACAGATTCTTGAAGAAGTCCATTGAAATCTCGTTTCTGTTGTCCCAGCCTAACCTTCAGACCTAACTTTCGCACGAAAATCGCACGTTTCCAAAGCCCAGATCGAGTTGGAAGCTCCTGCATTTCGCCCGAAATTCGTGGGTTTCCAAAACGAGCCAGCAAGCGTATTTCACGCACGACGAAGGTATTCGAATGCTCAATGGTACCATCTCTCTAATCTGGACCATTGGCGAGAAAGATGGCAAGAATTTAGGTCGTCTGTTCGGATTTTTTTGGAAAACCGAGATTGTCGGGCGAAATTCAGGGAGTTTCAATTTGGGAATCCCTTGAATTTCGCACGAAAGTTAAGTCAGATAGAAACGCCCCGATTGTGATTGAGCGGAATGTCTGCAAACGTTAGAGCCGCACGACGGCGCGCGCGCTTCGACGTCCTGGTGGCACGCGCCTTCCCGCGCGCGCTGTTGGGCGGCGTATGTTTCGCGATGGGCGTCCACTCTATCGGCTATCTGAATACCCACCTTTGCCATCCCAGGACATTCAAACGGAAATCGCCCATCGCGAAACACACGTACAACGCAACAAAGCATCTACATATAGATGCTTGCATACACGTCTATATGCTTTTCTTGGTATCTACATTTAGATACCCGACGATTCGTTTTTCCAGTTCTAGTTTCACTACTTGATCGTACCGTAATTCCCACACTTTCTTTTGCGCGTTCCATTGCCCGCCCGCTTGTTTTACGCGCCGCGCAATTTCCGGCTCGCCCCAGTTTACTTTGATTTCGGCAAGCGGATTGCCCTTGGTCCGTTTCGGTCGGGGACACCAATCCATTTCCTCGACGATCAACTCGACTGTCTTATACCGTTTTTTCTTTTGCGCGTCGTACCGATACCGCACACAGACCAAGCAATCGCCGTACTCAGCCAGCAATCGCTTGGTCCCCTTTTGTCCTGATTTGAGTGTCAACCGTGTTTGCATTAGTGAATGCTACATCTGGGTCTGGTTCTCAATCTGTTCTGTTGCCAACCGTCGTCGCCGATGATCGCTGAATTTTTCGCCGTCTGCTCTTTCAGTGCGGAATCCGTTGATCTTCCACGGCTTGCACAGTTTGCATCCGGCGCGCGTATTGCGCGGACGTTTGCGTTTGTGGTTCATTTTTAATTTTCCTTCTGCCGCAACTGCCCACACCCCGCCGCGATCTCGATGCCTTTTTCAACGCGCAACGTCGTTTCGATCCCCGCGTCGTGCAAGATGTTCTCGAACTGCTTGACGCGCATGTACGGCGTGCGTCCGTACGGCGACCCGCTCGTCGGGTTTAGTGGAATCAGGTTGACGTGACACAACAAGCCCGCGAGCATCTGCGCGAGCGCGCGGGCTTGCTCCGGTTTGTCGTTGACGCCGTCCATCAACGCGTACTCGAACGTCACGCGTCGTTTGGTTTTGGCGATGTAACCGCGCACCGCGGGCATCAGTTTACTCAACGGATATTTGCGATTGAGTGGCACGAGTGTGTCGCGCAGTTTGTCATTCGGCGCGTGGAGCGACACGGCGAGATTCACCTGGAGTTTTTCGCGCGCCATCCGTTCGATCCCGGTAACCTCGCCCGAGGTCGAGACGGTGATGCGCCGAGCGCCCATTGCGAAGCGCTCTGGGTCGGCGAGCGTTTCGATGGCTTGCCACGTCACCGCGAATTTCATAAACGGTTCGCCCATGCCCATGATGACAATGTTCGTCAGCGGCGTCTCGCGCGCATAGTGCAACACCTGGGCGACGATTTCGCCGGACGTGAGATTGCGAATGTACCCGGCTTGCCCCGTCGCGCAGAACGGACATCCAATCGGACAACCAACCTGGGTCGAGATGCAAACCGTGCGTCGTTTATAGACGCGCGGCTCGGCGAGTTGCGGACTATCCGGCGCGTCAGGGTAGAGCATCAGCACCGTCTCGACCGTGTTGCCATCGTCGAGTTGCAACAACGCTTTGCGCGTGAGTTCGTCGCGCGATTGTGTTTCGGTAATCGTGCGCGGCACACCGATGCGCGCCGATTCGCGCAACCGCGCGCGCAGCTCGCGCGAGAGATTCGTCATCGCGTCGAAATCGGTGACGCGATCCTGATACAACCACCGCTCGATTTGCGCCGCGCGAAAAGCCGGTTCGTTCCACGATGCGAGCAAATCGCGTAATTCTCTTTTGTTAAGGTTCAGGAGGTCAAGAGTGTCAATCATCGCGGCGATTCAAGTTAAGCGCGATGAAAACATAGTAGAGCACACTGGACAACGCTTGCGCGGCGGCGGCGACGTACGTCAACGCGGCGGCGCTCAACACCGATTGCGCGGCTTCCACTTCGCCTTGACCGACGAGCGCGCTCGAACGCAACATCGCGAGCGCGCGGTTGCTCGCGTTGAATTCGACCGGCAGTGTCGCAACCGCAAAGATGAGACTCGCGGAAAAGAAGACGATGCCAAGCCACACCAAGCCGGAAAAGTTGATGACAACGCCGATGATGAACAAGATGTAGCCGACCCAGGGTCCGATGTTGGCGGGCGCAACGAGCCACGCGCGCAAGCGCATCGGCGCATACCCTTGCGAATCCTGGACCGCGTGCCCGACTTCGTGCGCGACGATGCCGAGCGCGGCGACCGACGGCGTGCGTGCGACGCCATCGGAAAGATAGAGTGTCTTGTCGCGCGGGTCGTAGTGATCGGTCAAATTTCCCGGCGTGCCGGCAACGTTCAAGTTCAGCCCGTTTTGACGCAAAAGATACTCGGCGACTTGCAAGCCGGTCAGGTTGCGCGCGTTGCGAATTTTCGTGTATTTATCGTACGCGGAGCTGACGCGCCACTGCGCGAACATCGCCAGCAATAACGCCGGTGCGGCGAAAAGCAGGTAAAGCGGATCAAAGTAGAACATGGGACTTGCCTCAAGAAAATCTAATTGATTGGGAGCGCGCAAAACCACACTGACTACCAAAATACAGCGGTTAAAAGTATACTAAACCTGTTAGTGAAAGTCAATAGTCGCGCACTTTGACATCACGGTTTTTCAAAAGTCATTTGCAGACCCATCCCCCTGCCCCCTTCCCTTATAGGGAAGGGGGTTGGGGGTTAGGTTGGCAAGTGAGTCAAGCGACTTTTGAAAAGCCGTGCTTTGACATTGCGCGATGGCGATGGTAAGATGCCGGCAAACTGTTCATGGAGGATTCAACGTGAGAGAAATGCTGACCGAGTTGCTGACTCCAGCAACGACAAAAATCGCGCTGATTATTCTAGATGGGCTGGGTGGGCTGCCATTGGAACCAGGTGGCAAGACTGAACTCGAAACCGCGCGGACGCCGAACCTGGACGCGCTCGCCGCGCAATCGGCGTTGGGGCTTGCCGATCCGGTTGCGCCGGGCATTACGCCGGGCAGTGGTCCCGGACATCTCGGTGCGTTTGGCTACGATCCGCTCGAGTACGAAATCGGACGCGGGGTGTTGGAAGGATTGGGAATTGATTTCGATTTGGGACCGAACGATGTCGCGGCGCGCGGAAATTTTGCGTCGGTGGACGAAAAGGGGAATCTGACCGACCGACGTGCCGGGCGCATCGCCACCGATGTGAATGTCGAGTTGGTGAAATTGCTTCGCACGATCAAACTGCCGGGCGTCAAGGTGTTCGTCGAAACGGTCAAGGAACATCGCTTTGTGTTGGTCATCCGCGGCGCAGGGTTGGGCGATGCGCTCACTGAAACCGATCCGCAACGACTTGGCGTGCCGGCATTGCCCGTGCGCGGCGCGGATGTCAAATCGCGCAAGACCGCGAAATTGGTGAATCAGTTTGTCAAGCAAGCCGCGAAACTGCTCGCGGACAAACATCCCGCGAATATGATTCTCTTGCGCGGCTTTGCGAAACGACCGGCGATTCCATCGTACGAAGAACGCTTTGGTTTGAAAGCAGCTTCGATTGCGGTCTATCCGATGTATCGCGGCTTGGCGAAATTGTTGGGCATGCACGCGCTCAAGGTCGAAGGCGAAACCATCGCGGACGAATTTACGACGCTCGAAAAAAATTGGAACGACTTTGATTTCTTTTATCTGCACGTCAAGAAAACGGATTCCGCCGGCGAGGACGGCGATTTCGCGCGCAAGGCGCACGTCATCGAAGATTTCGATTCGCAATTGCCGCGCTTGCTCGCGCTAAAGCCCGATGTCGTGATTATCACCGGCGATCACTCGACACCCGCGTTGCTCAAATCACATTCGTGGCATCCCGTGCCGGTGTTGTTGTACTCGAACTTCGTGCGCGCGGATAACATCGCCGAGTTTGGCGAACGCGCATGTGCGCGCGGCGGGCTGGGTCGCTTCCCGTCGAAAGACATTCTGCCCATCGCGCTCGCGAACGCGCAACGGCTCACGAAATTTGGCGCGTAGTTCACCTATTTCCCTTTTTTCCTTTATTTCCACCAAGGAGGAAATGGAGGAAATGAGGGAAATGAGGGAAATGAAGGAAAGTTGAAATGCGAATCGAACGAATCGAACTACGACAATTCAAGATGCAACTCGTCGCGCCGTTTGAGACATCGTTCGGCGTCGAGACGACCGAAGATCACGTCATTGTGCGTGTAGACGCGGAGGGTGTGACGGGGTGGGGCGAGTCGCCGGTCAACTCGGGACCGTCGTACTCGTACGAAACGAATCAAACCGTGTGGCTCATTCTGCGCGACTTTATCGTACCAAGTATCCTGGGTCAGAATGTTGCCAGCCCCGAGGACGCGGCGAAATACTGGGAACGCGTGCGCGGGCATCGCATGGCAAAAGCTGGGTTGGAGTTTGCACTGTGGGATGCGTTCGCCAGGTCGCGCGGCGTATCGCTCTCGAAAATGCTGGGTGGTACGCACGACAAGATCGCGGTCGGTGTGAGTATTGGCTTGCAGTCCTCGCCCGGCGAATTGGTCAAGCGCGCAAGTGGTTACCTAAGAGAGGGCTACAAGCGTATCAAGATCAAAATCGCACCAGGTCGCGATATCGAACTCGTGAAGGCGATGCGGAAAGAATATCCAAATATTCTTTTGCAGGTGGACGCGAATTCGGCGTACTCGATTAGCGACGCGCCATTGTTTCAAGAAATGGACGCGTACAATTTGTTGCTCATCGAGCAACCGCTGGGTTACGAAGATATTTACGATCATTCCAAGTTACAGCGACTCGTCAAGACGCCGATTTGTCTTGATGAAAGCATTCACTCGTTTGGCGATGCGAATACGGCGCTCGGACTCGCAAGTTGTCGCATCATCAACATCAAGCCCGCGCGCGTTGGCGGATTCGCAGAATCGAAACGGATTCACGATTTGTGCGCCGCGCACAACGCGCCGGTGTGGCATGGAGGTATGCTTGAAAGTGGCATCGGTCGCGCGGGAAATGTTGCGCTCGCGTCGCTGCCGAACTTCACCTTGCCGGGCGATATTTCCGCGAGCAAGCGATATTTTGCCGAGGACATTGTCGAACCAGCATTCGAGGTGGACGCGGAGGGCATGATGCGCGTCCCGATCGACCCAGGAATCGGCGTGCGAGTTCTTGAGGACCGGCTGGAACGTGTGACGGTACGACGTGAAGAGTTTGTGGCGTAAAGCAAACCCGAAGGATTGTCGCAATTGCGATCCTTCGGGTTTTTTCTTGCGCGCGTGTTGCGTGTAGGCAATCCACTACATCAAACCAACACAAATACAACTTTTTCGAAAAAAGAAAACGCTACGCGAATTTCAACGCGGCGATTTGCGAATCTTGGCGCGCGTTCGCACAGGTACATATTTGTTCAACAGCAACGCGAGATCGTGACGTGTCTTGTCCGGGATGTGATCGTGCGCGGTGATGATCGCGTCGCGCAACGCGTCAGGGCAGGGGCAGTGCTCGCGCGCTGCCGGAATTTCACTCGCCGCGTATCGCACGATGCGTTTCGCCATCTCCGCATTCTTTAGCAAATTCTGGACGACGGCTTCAACCGTCACCGTGTCGTGCCCAGGATGCCACACATCGTAATCCGTCACCATCGCAACCGTCGCGTAACAAATCTCGGCTTCGCGCGCGAGTTTGGCTTCGGGCAGGGCGGTCATACCGATGATGTCCATTTTCAATTGGCGATACACTTGCGATTCGGCTTTGGTCGAAAATTGTGGACCGTCAATCACCACGAGCGTGCCGCCATTATGAACGCGCGCACCGGCTTTTTGCGCGGCGTTGTACAAAACCTGGGACAACTCTGGACAAAATGGATCGGCAAATGAAATGTGCACGACGGTGTTATCGGGGAAAAAGGTCGCGGGGCGCGCCTTGGTGCGATCAAACAACTGGTCGGGGATCACGATGTCGAGCGGCGCGTAGTCTTCGCGCAGACTGCCGCACGCGCTCAACGAAATGATGCGCTCGACGCCGAGCGATTTGAGTGCGTAGATGTTCGCGCGCACCGGGAGTTCGTGTGGCTTGATGCGATGCCCGCGCCCGTGTCGCGGCAAGAACGCGATTCTCTGGTTACCTAAGGTGCCGAGAATGATCGCGTCGCTGGGCGCGCCAAACGGCGTCTTGACCTTGACCTCTTTGACGTTCGTCAAGCCATCCATTTGGTACACACCGCTACCGCCAATGACCGCGAGGGTTGCCTTGTCCACTTGCTTCATTCCTCCAACTAGGAATACGCCAGACTATCGCGCACGCTGATGCGCGTCGCGCTGCGCGCCGGCAAAATCGAAGCCAACGTCGAGATGACGAGAATGATCACGAGCCACGCGACAATCGCGCTTGAGTTGAATTGGTAATAGAGATTCGCGCTGAACATCGTTTGTCCCAACGCATTTGCCAACGGCGGACTGATGAGCAACGACACGGGCACTGCTATGAACCAACTGAACGATCCTTGCAGCGCGCCTTCCATCACGAACATCCCCATGATCGTACGCGAGCGCGCGCCGACCGCGCGCAACACGCCGATCTCTTTCGTTCGCTCGACGACGCTGATCGAAAGTGTGCCCATCAGCGCGATGCCGCCGACAATCGCGACGATGACCGCGAGCGCCAGCATCATCGAAGTGACGATGCCGAATTGCGCCTCGTTGCCTCGCCGCGCTTCGGGTTCAGTCAGACTGATCGCCACCTTGACGCCGCGCAACTCAAAAACCTCTTTCAATTGAGTGTTGATCGCGGTAACCGATGTGGCATCGCGCCGGCTAGTCCGAACATACATCGTTGCGCCGCGGCTCAGACGCTGGGTCGTAACGAATAACGAATCTTGCGGGACGTAAATGATATCGTCGTTGAACCCACCCGCGAAAACCGGGTCGTACAAGCCGACGACCTGCCAATCGCTTTTGCCGAGTTCGCCCAATGCGAGTGTGATCGTGTCGCCGACGTTGACGCCGCTCTTCTTTGCGAGGTCTTTGGTCATCACGATCGCATTCCCATCGCCCGGTTGAAGCCAACGTCCAGCCACCATCAATGGAATCAGGAAATCACTTCCTGGCGGAACGCCTTCAATCGAACTACCCACGCCGGCTTCCCGCGTTTGTCTGCCGCCGACGAGCACATTCGCGCTGTGCGTATAGCGTACCTCGCTCTTTACAACGCCTTCCACCGCGCGCGCCATCTCGACCACGCGATCAATATTCTGCGAACGCGCGAACTGGATCATCGTGTCAAATTGGCGGCGTTCGTAAATCTTGTCAAGCGTAAGATTGATCGAAGAGGAAAGCGACATGACCATCAAAAACATCGTGCCGGCGATGATGAGAACGAATTGGGTGAGGAACAAGCGACCCTTGCGCCGAAACATGTTGCCGAGCGAGGTCGCATAGTGCGAGGGCAAAAAGCGCGCGCCGATGCGCTCGACCGCGCGATCAAGCCAGTTCGTTCCAAAATCCGCGCCCAAGCCGTAACTCGCAATCGCTTGCCGCACGGTAAGCCGCGCGCCGCCCAAGACGGGAATCACGCCGGCGAACAACGGAACCGCGAGCGCGGCAATCACTTGAAAAGTGATCGCATCCGTCGAAACGCGGAAGGCATTATAATCAATGTTGAACAGATTCAAGAAATACTGCGTGATGCCAAACGCAATAAACGCGCCAAGCGGTAGCGCGATCAACAGCGCGAGCAATCCGTAGATGAATACGCCGGTGAGATACACCTGGACAATCGTCGCGGATTTGCCGCCAATCGCCTTGAGAATGCCGATTTGATCGGTTTGTTGTGTGATGAGCGCGTTGACGGTGTTGTAGACGAGCACGACGCTCATCAACAAAGACACGACCGCCAATAATTGCATCACCAACACAAACCCTTCCATAAAGCCGCGTCCCCAGTGCTTGGTGGGGTCTTGATAAAGCGTCGAGGCAATCCCAATGTCTTGCTTGGCAAGCCGCTCCTTGATCGCCGTCGCCACTTCTTTGGAATAGTCTTCCGAGTACGGGGTGATTTCGACATACGCCGAATTGAATCTGCCTTCGGGAATGCCGAGCCGTTCCATCCCTTGCGCGTCCATGAAAAAGAAGGCGAGATCGAAGAACATCGGCGGCGGCACGAACGGATGACGAATTTTTCCCGAGATTGGAAATTCGCGTTCGGTATTGTTGATCTTTATCGTGATCGTGTCGCCGATATTCTTGTTCAAGAATTGCGCGGCGAGGCGTTCGACGCCAAGATCATCTTTTTTGGGCCACCGACCTTCTTTCAATTGAACGAGTTGGTAGGTTTGCTCATCAAAGTCATCAAGCGTCAGAACGACGCCTTGCTTCCATGGCGCATCGGGCGCGATTTTGTAGCGAATCGTGTTTTGACTGAACGGCTGAATGCCGGCAACGCCCGGCACGCCTTTCAACGCGAGGATCGTGTCGCGGTCAACGAGCGTGTTGAACGCAAGCTGGACGTGCGACGGATTGACCGCGCGATGCGCCTCGTCCATGCCGGTGAGCATTTGATCGCTCATCCCGAACATCGCGCCGATAGCAAACACACCCGCGGCGATACTCAACACGGCGAGGATCGTGCGGCTCTTGCGATGCCATAGGTCGAACCAGACTTTAGCCCAGATGACGCTCATAGTTTTTGGATGTGGGAATTTGGAAATTGGAGGTTGGAGACATTTCCAAATTCCAATATCCAACCTCTAACTTCTAATCAGTATCCTGCCCAGGTTGGTCTGCCGACATACTCGTCGCGCGTGATTTTGCCGTCGAGGATTTCGACGACGCGTGGCACGCGCCGCGCGAGTTCTTTGTCGTGCGTGACCATCAACATCGTCTTGCCTTGTGCGACGATGCTCGAAAACAATTCGAACACATCTTGCGACGTGCGCGAGTCGAGATTGCCGGTCGGCTCGTCGCCGACGATGAGCGGCGGATCGTTCGCGAGCGCGCGCGCAATCGCGGCGCGCTGTTGCTGTCCGCCGGAAACCGCGCTCGGCAATTTGTTCGCGTGTTCGCTCATACCGACGATGTCGAGCAAGTGCAGCGCGCGTTCGCGGCGCTCTTTGGCGGTATATTTGTTAGCGAGGTCCATCGGCAGAATGACATTTTGCAAAATGCTCAACGCGGGCAACATCTGAAAAAATTGGAAGATGATGCCGACGTTCTCGCCGCGCCACGCCGCGAGTTTATCCTCGCTCATTTGATGCACCGGCTTGCCGGTCACGATGATCTCGCCGCTCGTCGGGCGGTCTATCCCGGTGATCATATTCAACAGCGTAGATTTTCCATTGCCCGATGGACCGACAATCGAAACGAATTCACCTGTCTTCACCGCAAACGACACGCCTTTGAGAATCGTCACTTCGGTGTTGCCCACCGGAAATTTCTTGACGACGTCTTTGATTTCGACGATTTTCGTCTTCCCGTTTTGTTCAACCATTGCAACTCCAGTCGTCAGTGGTCAACATCGTATCTACGTTGTAACTCAAGATTGGTTACACCCGCGCCGCCCAAATGATGCTTGTTTTCGCTTGATAGGCATTGGCATCGTAATGATCGGCGAGATATGTGCTGTTGTCATCGCGGGTGACGACATCAATCGGCGCATCCACGTAATTTTCGCGGCGGCGGTACACCGTCACGCGTCCGAATTTATTCTCCGCGACCAGGTTCACCGCCATCGCCGCAAAGTTTGCCGCGCCGAGCAAATCTTGTCCGTCCGGCTCGCCGGTGCGAATGAGATACGAGAGCGGTTGGAACAAGACGCGCTTGCCGGTAATCGCCTCGAGCATCTCGACGACGATCGCGCCGCTCCCGCCCACGCGCGCGCTCAAATCTTGCACGAGTTCAAAAACGATTTCATCGCGCGCCAACCCCTCACCCTTGGTCGCGACGGCTTCGGCTTGGGCGCGCACCTCGGCGAGACGCGATAAGGTGGGCACGTACTTGGCAACGAGTTCCGGCGCGATGGAGGATGCTTCGCTCATCGTGAGAATCGCATAGTTCGCCGGATTCGCGCGTTGGTCGTCCTGGAGTAACTCGGCGAGTTTGCCGGGATCGAAGGGAACTTCGGGGATGAGTGTGCGGTCTGCGCCGGCGAGAAAGCCGATGAGCATCGTCGGCAAGCCAGATGAGCGACCCAGGATTTCGATGACCGCGATTTCTTCGCGCGACCCAGCCATCGCGCGAATCTCTTGCACGAAACGCACGCCGCGCGCCAGGGCGGTTGAAAACCCGATCGAGTAATCGCTGCCGTTCACGTTGTTGTGAACCGTCTTGGGGACGCCGACAATTGGCACGCCTTCCTGGCTCAACCGCGCGGCGTACTGCAGGGCAGTGCGGTCACCCAACGCAATCACGGCGTCGAGTTGCAATGTGTTGATCGCGCGTTTGATGTGCGCGGTCAAATCTACCGCCACTTCATCGCCAACCTGGGATTTGAGAAATGCCGGCACGAGCTGTGGCGGCACGACGCTCGGATCGAGCCGGCTCGCGTGGAGGAACGAACCTGGCATTCGATCAATGTCGCGTACGCGCATTTTGGTCAGCGGCATCGCCTGCTCGCCGTGCGTGGAAAGATTGTCCGGGTCAAAGTTCAGTAACCCTTCCCAGCCCTTGCGAATGCCGACGACATCGTACCCGCGATCGAGCGCATGATAGACGATGGATTTGAGACAGACGTTTTGCCCTGGCGCATCGCCGCCGCCAGTCAAAATTCCGATTCGTTTTGTCATAGGTGCGCCTCACTTTTTGATGAACGCATTACCGGGCTATTATAGTCACGCGGCGAAAAAAGACAAACATGGGATTGCCCATCCGTGCGAAGGTTTGAAGGCATAATCCCGCGCGAATCGGATTCGCACGGATGATCTGAGTAGCCAAACATCAAGTTGCCGAGATTGGACGGCGCACGTATAATCCATGCCAATGAAATCACCTTCATTTCGAATCTTTCGCACCTTCGGTGTGCTCGTTGTGCTCGTCAGCGCACTGCTTCAATTTAGCGCCGCCAACGCGCAAACGCCGACGCCGGAACCACCGCTCGGTAAACTCATCGCGCAGTCCGGCGACGCGTACATTGCGTACGACGCAACGACGCGTACCTGGGAGATCGGCACGGCGGGTATTCGCCGGCGGATGGACTATGACCCAGCCGCGGGCTATCGTCTGCGGAGTCTCAAACACCGCGCCACCAATCGCGAATGGCTCGCGCCCGGCGGCGGCGCGAGCGCCGAACTGCGCGTCGTCATCGAAGGAAAAATCATCACTAGTTCATCGCGCGAATTCGCGTTGAAGAGTTATTCGACGCAGAATCATCCCGACGGCTCGGTCGAACTTCAAGTGGCAATCGCGAACGCGGCGCTCGTCGCGCGCATGCACTATCTTGCGTTTCCAGGCACGAGCGTCATCGAGCAGTGGATCGAAATCGAAAATATCAGCGGGCAAGCGCTCCGCAATCTCGACGTACTCGATTCGATTTCGTCCGGCTTGCGTCCGTCCGCAGAGGTGTTGACACTTTACTGGGTGCAAGGCGTCAGCCCGGGCGTCGCGGACCGGCAAAGCGTGCAACCGGTGCCGGCGCTCCGCGCGCAATCCGCGCGGCTTGACGAAGGCAGTGAAAAGGTCATTCGTTCCGGCGCGCGTTCGTCGGAAGAAGCGATGGGGTGGTTCGTGCTCGCCGCGCCGAATTTGCGCGAGGGCTTGTTCGGCGGCATCAAGTGGTCGGGCTTGTGGCAGTTGCGCGCGCGGCGTGAAGCCGGCTTGACGACGTTGCGCGCCGGCGTGGATCAACTCCATTACGATCTTGCCCATGGCGAAGTGTTTCAGTCGCCGCGACGCTTTCAAGGATTTTATCGCGGCGGTATTGACGACGCAGCGTTTGCCACACATACCTTTGCGCGCGGGTATCTCTTGCGTCCGTTGCCCGCGGGTTTTCCGTACACGCAATACAACACTTGGTTTGCGTACTATACCGATTTCGACGAAGAGAAACTCAAACGCCAAGTAGATATCGCCGCGGCGCTCGGTTTGGAAGTGTTCGTGCTCGATGCCGGCTGGTACGATGGCGCGATCCCAGGCGCGGATTTTTCATTCGGCTTGGGCACCTGGCGCGAGCATCGTGAAAAATTTCCGAGCGGTCTACGAGCGTTTTCCGATTACGTTCACAGCCAAGGGATGCGATTCGGACTCTGGGTTGAGCCGGAGCGGATTGAAGTGCCGTATGTTGGACCGGGACAATCAGTGCCCGTCGCGTGGGTTTCGCCGGTAACGAATTGGGACGGCGACTTGCCCGAAGGCGCGGCGCGCACCACCCAGATTTGCTTGGGCAATCCCGATGCGCGCGCGTGGATGAAAAACTGGCTCGCGCGTTTGATTCAAGACTACCAGGTTGACTGGCTCAAGTGGGACAATAACATTCCGTTGTCGTGCGATCCGCCCGGCGTCCCAGGATACGGCAATTACGCGCATATCCTCGGCTTGTACGAGGTGCTCGACTATTTGCGCGCAGAATTTCCACACGTGATCATCGAGAACTGCGCGAGCGGCGGCAACCGAATGGATTACGCCATGATGCGCCGTACGGATATTGCTTGGTTGAGCGATGAGACCGATCCCAGTTATCGCGTGCGCTATCACACCATCGGCGCAAGTTTTCCGTTCCCGCCGGACCATCTCAACTCGTTCATCGTCGAGTCGTGGTTCGAACCGTTGAGCCGCGCGGATAGCGACCCGGCGTTATTGCGCGCGTGGCTACGCAGTCGGATGCTTGGCGCGTTCGGCATTTCCGCGCAGATGGACGAATGGGGTAGCGAGTTTCGCGCGACGGTTGCGCTCGAGATTCAACGGTACAAAAGTGTGCGCGATATTATCGTGCATGGACGCTTGTACCATTTGCTTCCGCAATCCGATTTGAGTTTGCCCATGCTCGAACCGCCAGCCGAACCGGACGCGATTGAATTTTTCGATGCGACGAGCCAGCGCGGATTCGTGTTGCTCTTTCGCGGCAGTGTTCCCTTGACTCAACGACGCGTCGTGTTGCGCGGCTTGAATCCGAACACCCTGTACGAAGTCAACTCGGCGGACGGCACGATTGCATTGCGTCAAACCGGTCGCCAGTTGATGAGTCAGAATATTACGATGCGCTATCCGCCGGAACATCCTTCGGCAATGTTGTTTATCACGCCCGCAAATAATGCGCCGTAGGGAACGCTCGCCGGAGCGTTCCCTAGATTGCGTTTCCTACATCTTGCGATAATCAATCCGCGTGTACCCTGCACCCCACGGGTCGCCACGCTCGAACACACCCAGACCCAGTTCGCTCGCCAGCCGGAGATAGTTGTCCGCGTTTGGCAACGCACCCCACTCGGCATCGAGTAGATCGCACAGCACCGAATCCAACGCGACCGGATCGGTCGCGAAGAAAAGACTGTTCGGCGTTTGATTGCCAAATGTCCGCATCAATTTCGCCGGCGAATTCCAATCGTCACCGGTAAATAGTCCATCGGCAATCGTCAACACCGTTTTGGCGCGAATAGACGACATGCGGTAGAGGTCCACGAGCGGATTGTAATCTGTGCGAAAGCGCGCGCCCGCCGGGAAAATGTACGGATGGAACCCGCTTGGCAAGTTGGTCGAGCCGAGATGATTCTTGAAACCCAATGTGATCCCCGCGCCGCTCTTGTGTCCTTTGAAGATTGGCAGGTTGATCACGTACGTTGCGTTGACGAGCACATCCGTGAGCTTGATCGTCGGCAGAGGCATCACCTCAGCCGGCGGCGCAAAGACAATCTTCGCGTCCGGCGCGGTGCTATCGAAACTCGCGCGCTCGTGCCCGCCCGTATCGAAAAAGCGTATTCCGGTAAACGCGCATCCGTTGACGTACCGTTCGGGAATGACGTGCGTCGCATCGAACACCCAAACATCGTTCGCTTGCACGCCAATCATTTGCAATCCGCGTACGATGGCGTTGAGTGTTTCGACGACCGCATCCAGATTCCCATTGCCGCCATTCGCAAAATTCACTTTGAGCGCGATGCCTTGCCCAGATTGATAACTCGGCAACAACGCGCGCCATGCGTCCGCGACCGTCGCGCGATTCGTCAGCGTCATTACGCCGCGTTCGACCATTTCGTTGACGACATCTTGATTGACAAAGGTCCAGTACTTGGGCTGTCCACTCCACGTCGTCGCGCGCGTATCGTGAACGTGAATCACCCGCGGCGGCTCGCCGGACTTGACGGTCAGCATCTGTGTCCCCACCTGATCGCGATGCCACGCGACGCGCTCTTGCACCAGCCCCGCCCAGTAGCGCGCGACGCGCGCGTTCGTCAAACGGATCGCGCCGGTGATCGTGCGCGTTTCGCCGGGCGCGAGCGGCGCGCCCAAACCCCAGCGATAGGGATGATCCACACCGATGCGTCCATCGAAGTCTACCGCGACGCGAAACGCGCTATAAATGTCCGGGAAACCGCGCGTGTAGAATGTGTCGCCCTCCGTGTACACGAATCCTGGGTCGGGACCCTGAGTCGCAATCGTTTGCGGAGCCGTGTTCTTGAGCGTGATACTCACGTTGACGAGTTCGTTCGCCGCGACGGTTGTCGGCGAAAATTCCACGCCGACGATTTGCGGCGCGTCCATCGGCACGGGGTCAACGATGATGCGTTGCGTACCTGCCTGGTCTTGCGCCCACTCGATTTGTTCCTGCACCAAACCGACCCAGTAATTTTTCGATTGCGCGGTGTTCAAGCGAATCGCGCCGACGACCGTGCGCGTTTCGCCGGGCGCGAGCGGAGTCCCAAAGCCCCAACGATACGGATGATCCACACCGGTGCGCCCATCGAAATCTACCGCGACGCGGAATGCGCCGGACGTGTCCGGAAAACCGCGCGTGTAGAATGTGTCGCCTTCATCGTACACCAATCCAGGAGTGGGTTCTTGCGTTAGCGCCGGCGCGTTCGATTCGTTGCGAACGGTCACGCTCACGTTAAGCAGGTCGCCGACATTGAGCTGGGTCGGCGAAAATGCAACGCTGACGATACGCGGTTTGCCGGCGGGCAAGGTCGCGGTGATTTTCTGCGCGCCGCGCTTGGCCTGCCACCACGCGACGCGTTCCTGCACCAAGCCCGCCCAATAATTTTGCGATTGCGTTTGCTTGAGTCGAATCGCGCCGGTGATCGTGCGCGTTTCACCGGGCGCGAGCGGCGCGCCCAAACCCCAGCGGTACGGATGGTCAATCCCCGCGCGATTCTCGAAATCTATGCCGATACGAAAATTGCCGGGCGTGTCGCTGAAACCGCGACTGATAAACGAGTCGCCTTCGTCGTACTCGAATCCTGGGTCGGGACCCTGGGTCGGCAACATTGTGTTACTCGTGTTCTTAACCGTGACACTCACGTTGAGCAATTCGCCCACGAGCAACGCGGTCGGCGTAAATGCCACGTCCGTGATTTCAAATCCTGGCGTGACGGTGATCGCTTGCGCGCCTTGCCGGTCTTGGCGCCACGCAGTTCTTTCTTGCACCAACCCAGCCCAGAATGTTTTCGTCTGCGGCGTCGTGAGTCGAATCGCGCCGGTGATCGTGCGTGTTTCGCCGGGTGCGAGCGGAGTACTAAAGCCCCAACGGTACGGGTGGTCTACGCCGGTGCGCCCATCGAAATCCACCGCAACACGAAACGCGCCGGGCACATCGGGATAGCCGCGCGTGAAAAATGTATCGCGCTCGGTGTACTCAAATCCTGGATTGGGTCCTTGGGTTGCCAGAGTGTCGTCGCTGAGATTGTTAACCGTGATGCTCACGTTGAGCGAATCGCCACCGACGACGGTTGACGGCGTGAACCTGACCTGGGAAATCGTCGGTGTTGGGTGCGTTTGTTGTTGCAGTGCGTACCACGCGGCGCGATGCGCGCCCGTGGTGTCTACGATGCCCCAGCCCTCTTCGAGCATCCGCCACGTAAACCAGAACGCGTGCGCGACGGTGTCCTTGCCCAATTCGCGCATCAGGTTGAACGCGCGTGTGAGATACTCGGCGACGGCTTGCTCGGGTGATTGATTCCACTGGTACGCGAGTTCCGCGCCAATCTCGGTGATCCACAGCGGTTTGCCGGCAATCGCGCGCGCGCGGGTGATCGAATCGCGCAGATCGCCCAAGCCCCAATCGCTCGTTGGATAATTTTCCACGCGCAATCCGTACGGATGCCAGCCGACCGCATCGCACTGGTCGCGCGCGATGTTCATCACGGCTTGCAAGTATGGATGATTCTTGCCGCAACAAATGCCCGCGGAAATCACCGGCACATCGCTGACCGCTTTGATTTTGGGATACGTCGCCGCGAGTAGTGCGCCGTACTGTTCCGGCAAAATCTGCTGTGAGTCTGGTTCGTTGAACACTTCGAGCGCGGCAATGCGACCATTATAAAATGCCGCGATTTTTTGTGCGAGGTCGGACACGCGCCCAATGTAACCAGCATTCGCGTCGCCCCAGTCGCTCGACGTAGCGGGCGGCGGAACTTCGCCAAGCGTTTCCGGATTGACCAGCACGAGCACGCGCGTGTCGAGATCGCGATAGCGATCCAACAAAAGATCGAGTTCGAGATTATTGCCGGTCGCGGTGTTTTGAAATTCATCGCGCAGAAGATAACGCACCCATTTTGCGCCCATCGCGCGTAATTCATCAACGGAAGGCAACACCGTCTCACGCGGACCGGGATTGATCGCTAGACCGGCGAGTACGTTTTCAGGCAAAGTCATACGGCGGCTCCTTGGCGAGAAATTTGTTTTTCAGCGACGCACGCGTTATAATAATAGTGATCGCGTTTCCGTACCGGGTTTGGTGCCAGTCTAATCCAAGTCGTCGCAGAATGCAAGCATCTTTTGCCCAGACGCGCAAAACGGACGTCGTCGTCCGATGATTATACTTCGCAGGAGAAATGCTTTATGCTCCGTCTTACCAAAGGATTATGGCTGGCAGGTGTATTGGGTTTAGTTGGGTTGCTTGCAGGTGGGTGCCAGACTCAACCGAACAGTACACCGACTGTTATCCTCATGCCGACCGTCGCCCCCACGACTTTACCCACCCAGGCATCGTTACCGCTTATCGTCCCCGCGGTTGCAGCCACGAGCACGCCGACCACTGTTCCCGTCGTCATCGCGCCGAGCGTCACACCCACGCCCGAACCCGAATCATTGTTCGACGCGCTCGTGCGACCGCTTGTAGCCGACGCGTCACGTCGGCGCGCCGAACGCTCCAAGCAAGATCCGGAATTCGCCAAGAGTGTGGACTTGACGCTCAACGAAGGACGCATCAACTTTTTGTTGTACGGGTACGGCGAAACGCACGAGCCGCCGGTGACCGAGAAAGCGATTATCGGTTCGTACACGATTATCTCGTACGATTTGCGCGCGCGCCAAGCCGATCTGATTTCATTTACGCACGACATTCGCGCGCCCGAAGTTGAACGCGCGATGTGGAAATCCGGCGAAAAGCGCTACGCACTGCGGATGGACCAGGCGTACCACGTGGGCGGATTCAAGTTGCAGCGCCAGATGATGCGGAACGCGACCGGCTTGGCGATAGATTATCAAGTCACGTTCCGCGATGCGGTGCTCCAGTCCGCGATTGACGGCGTGTTTGAAGGCGTCGAAGTGGACGTGCCGGTCGCGTTCCAGGTCCAACCGTTTTATCTCGACGGCAAAAAGTACGACAAGGGTTATTTTCCACAGGGCAAACAAAAGATGAACGGCGCGCGCGTGATCCAGTTCATCAAGACCGTGCCGGTGACCGAGGGATATTACGGCAAAGAGTTGGAACACAACACGCGCAAACACCTGGTGTTCAACGCGTTGCTCGACATGCTCGCGCAAAAACAAAAGGAACCCAAGTTCTGGCTCAACCTTTCGACGTTTATTACGAAGGAATCGTTGACGGGCACGATTGCGTACGATTTCGACGTGATCCCGCTCGCGGTCAACAATATTCGCGAAGCGACGGCAAGTCTGGACAAGTTGTCCAAAAGTTCGTCGCGCCAAGTCCAGTTACCCAAGATCGGGCGCACGTTGTACATCGTTGACCCGGCGCATGGCGATGGGGGAGTGCGGTGGGTAGAAGGTGATGCAATCGAAAATCCGATATCGAAGAAGGACATTGAGACTAACATTTATCCGCACCTCGCGTACGAAGTGCCGAGCGGCGCGAATCCCTATGGTGATCTGGTTACCGAGTACTGGCGACCGGTGCGCGTGCTTCTACGAGACAGATTGACGTCGCCAGCGCTCGACGCCTTACCGGTTCACCCAGAGTAATTCGCGTACGAACAAACGCTCACTCGATTCGAGTGAGCGTTTGTTCGTTCTGGTGGAGATGGCGGGAATTGAACCCGCGTCCGAAAAGTTTGCCTCAGAGTATCTACAAGCCTAGTCGGTTTTTGTGTCTTGCGCTTGCCGGCTCAACCGACAAAGGTGCAAGCGCCGAGCCAGGTCGGCTTCCGCCTCTTAGTTGAGCGTTACCGGCGTGGCGCTCAACGCACCCCAACTTGGTGTCGCCCGACGCGCATCCTTTGGGGGAGAACGCGCGTGGACGTCGCCGGGCTAGCCGGCGAACCTGTTAGCTAATCCAGCCGTGGCTTACGCCGCAACGGGAAGAGCCGCGAGGTTGGTGCGAGTGTTCGCAGCTATCGTTTGCTCGTTTTATGGTGGTCAAGCGCCACCGCTGGCAACTCTGTCACGCCCTCCTCGTCGAAGCCATGCATCCCCAGTTCAGGATTTTCGATTTTGGATTGGTCGAAAATCCATCGGTATTATAGCACGCGCACGAACGCGCGGCAAATTGCAATCTTGACAGTCCATCTTGATGCTACTATATTCATCGTCGTGTTGATTGTTACGAAATCAAGTTAAAGATCAAGGGCGCTCGTAACCATGCGAATCTCTATCATCCTGGCACATCCCACTCACTCAAGTTTCAATCACGCCATCGTTCAAGTCGCCATTGCCGAACTGGTGCAGAATGAGCACCAAGTTTTCTTTCACGATCTGTATGCCGAAAAATTTGATCCGATTCTCCTCACAGATGAGATTCCTCAAGAAGCCATTGTCCCGCAAGAAGTTGAGAGGCATTGCCAAGAAATATCCAACGCCGATGGCATCATCATCGTGCATCCGAATTGGTGGGGACAGCCGCCTGCCATACTCAAAGGGTGGATCGACCGCGTCATTCGTCCTGGGATCGCGTATCAATTTCTGGATGGAGACAAGGGCGAAGGAGTTCCAATCGGATTGTTGAAAGCGAAGGTTGCGTGCGTCTTCAATACATCGAATACAATATCAGAACGCGAAGCACGCGTCTTTGGAGATCCGCTCGAAACACTTTGGAAGAACTGTGTCTTTGGTTTATGCGGAGTCAAGACCTTTAATCGTGAGACGTTCAGCGTCGTTGTTACCAGTACGCCGGAGCAGCGTCAAGCGTGGCTAGCGCACGTACGAGAAATCGTGCGACGTTATTTTCCACAAGACTAGCGCGTCCGTTCTTTCACCGCGCGCCGAATTTCGCGGTCGCTCTCACGCTTGGCAATGGATTCGCGCTTGTCGTACAGTTTCTTGCCGCGCGCCAAACCGACTTCGATCTTGGCGCGATTCTTTTTGAGGTACGCGCGCAAGGGGATGAGCGTCAATCCTTTTTCCTGCGCGCGCCCGGCAAGCCGCAAGATTTCTTTGCGATGCATCAACAATTTGCGCTCGCGATAGGGATTCGCGTTTTGCCGGCTCGCCGGCTCGTACGGCGCGATGTGAACGTTCATCAACCACAACTCGCCATTGCGAACCTGCGCGTAACTATCGCGTAAATTCAAACTCCCCGTCCGCACCGATTTGATTTCGGTGCCGGTGAGCGCGATGCCGGCTTCGTACGTTTCTTCGATGAGATAATCGTGGTACGCTTTGCGATTCGTCGCGAGCACTTGAAGATTTTCTGCCATAGGATTACAAAGGTAGAGACGTTGCGCCGCAACGTCTCTACTCATCTATTTTCCGGTCTGCAAAAATTGGATTGCGCGATCCAACTGTGGATCGCGTTTCGTTGCGATGTCGTCTTCGGTCAGGTCAACTTCAATGTCCGGCGCGATCCCGATGTGGTGAATCGCATTATCCTTCGGACTGAAAAAGTTTGCGATGGTCACGCGCAATTCCGATTTGTCGCTGAGCGTGTGAACGTTTTGGACCGAACCCTTGCCAAAGGTCATCGTACCGATCAGCGTCGCGCGTTTGTAATCTTTCAACGCCGCCGCGACGATCTCCGATGCGCTCGCCGATCCCTTGTCTATCAACAGCACCATCGGAATATCCGACGCGAGTCCGCCGCGCCCGGCTTTTATCTCTTCGCGACGTCCGTCTTTGTATTTCGTGATCAGCACCGTTTGTCCTTGCCGGAGAAACTGGCTCGCGACGTCAATCGCCACCGGCAAATATCCGCCTGGGTCACGCCGCAAGTCGAAGATCAACCCCGTCGGTTTTTGCGCGAGCAGGTCTTGCAAGGCGGCGCGCATTTCATCCGGCGCGGTCGCGCCAAATTCGTTGAGCCGCAGATACGCGAGCTTGGTGCCTTCGATCATCTTGGATTCGACGAACGGTTGGCGAATCGTATCGCGCGTGATTTCGACCGTGAACGGCGCTTGCTTGGTGCGCTGAATGACCAACTTGACCTTCGTGCCTTTGGGTCCGCGAATCAAACGCACGGCTTGCGTCGTGTCCATATTTTGGATGATCGTGTCATCCACTTGGAGCACCACATCGCCGGGTAAAATCCCCGCGCGTTCCGCCGGTGAATTCTTGATCGGCGACACAATCGTCAGCCGCCCCTCGCGCATTTCAACCGTCGCGCCGATGCCTTCGAACGATCCTTGCAAATCCGTCGAAGTAATCACGGCGGTCTTGGCATCCACAAAGCGTGTGTTGGGATCGCCGAACGCGGTGATCATTCCATCAATCGAGCCATTGACCATGCCGTCCGGGTCTATCGGCGTCTTGTAGAAATCCTGTTTGACAAAGTTCCACGCTTCCCAGAAAACCGGCATCGTGGATTTCCAGTCCGCTGGCGCGCCGCCGTCCTGGGGCAGGGGAGGCGGGAACATTTGCCGACTCGCGACGTACCCGCCCGCGAACGCGCCCGAGACGAGCACGGCGACGACGATGGATGTTATTAGCACGCGCAAAATTCCGCGAATCATAGTTTCCTCATTTAGGATTTAGGATTTCAGATTTATGAGTTTGGATCGCCGGATAAATCATAAATCGAAAATCATAAATCAGAAATTTTTCTACGCGCCCTTGTTCAGATACTCGATGGCGCGATTCAATTGCGGGTCCACGCCTTTTTGGATGGATTCGTTCGTCAGCGGGACGGCAATATCGGGCTTGAGTCCCGTGCCTTCGATTTGATTTTTCTTCGGGGTGAACCAGGTTGCGGTCGTGATGTGCAATGCTGAACCATCGCTCAGTTTGCGAATCGTCTGCACCGAACCTTTGCCGTACGTCGGCTCGCCGATGAGCGGCGCGCGTTTATAATCCTGCAACGCGCCGGCGAGAATTTCTGCCGCGCTCGCCGTGCCGCTGTTCACGAGGACGGCAACGCGCAGATCGGTGACGCCGCGCCGACTGCCAGCTTTAAAATCCTTGTCGGTGCCGTCGCGATATTTTTCGTACACGACGACGTCGTTGTTCTTCAAGAATTGTCCGGCGATGTCGAGCACCGGATCCGGGAACAAGCCGCCGGGATTGTTCCGCAGGTCGAGCACCAAGCCGGTAACTTTTTGCGATTTCAGGTTGTCCACTGCTTTAGCGAATTCGTTCGCGGTCTCCGACGTTTCCAGCGTGACCTTGATGTATCCGAACGTTGTGTTCGGCAACATTTTGTACTGGACGGTGGGCAACGCGTATTTTTCGCGCTTGAGATCCAAGTCCATCGGCTTGGCGTCGCCGATGCGACGTACCTGTATTTTAACGGTACTGTCAATCGGTCCGCGCAACAATCCCTGGGCTTCTTGGACGGTGACTTGGAATGCCACATCCTTGTCGCCAATTTTGAGCACGATGTCACCGGCGCGGAGGCCGGCTTTATCCGCCGGCGAACCGGGCACTGGCGCGACGATGGTCAGCACACCGTCTTTGATGTCGAGATTCAAACCCACATCGCCAGTCTCACCTTGCAGTGTGGATTGTTCGGCGCGGGCGGGTTCCGGTTCGATCAACACGGTGTGCGGATCCTTCAAGGATTGCAACATGCCGCGAATCGCGCCATGCGTCAGAGTTTGGCGATCGGGAATGTCGCCGTAGAATTCACCCTTCGCGACATTCCACGCTTCCCAGAATAATTTGAAACTGCTGGGAATATCCGACGGAGCCGGCTGCGTCCGGACTTGATAGTAATTCATGCCAAAGCCGGCAAAAAAAGCGACGAAGAGAACCAAGCCGACGAGTAAAAGTAAAACAACGAGTCGCAGAAATGTTCGCATGATTGATCTCACCTCACGATAAACGGAGCACTGAATTGTGCGGCGCATTGTACTCAAGAAAACGCGATTGGTCAATCGCCCTTGTCGTCGGCGTCGCCGCGATAGCCGAACGCGGCGCGATGCGCCGCGCGCATTTTCTTGTTCGAGACTTTAGCATAGATGCGCGTTGTTTCAGGCGATGAATGTCCCAGCATATCTTGGACGATGGCGAGATCCCCGGTCGTGTCCAACACTTTGGTCGCGAACGCGTGACGCAACGAATGCGGCGTCATCGTGATATCAATCCCCGCCGCGCGCGCGAGCGCATTGAACACGAGGCGCACTGAATCGGTCGTCAGCGGCAGAACGCGTTCACTCGCGCGCCGATCGTGACGCGCAAAGAGCGGCAGTTCGTACAACGCGCGACCCTTCGCGCCATCACTGCGCGCTTTCAAATAGTTCTGAATCGCGTTCCACGCCGCGTCGTCGAAATAAACGATGCGTTGCTTGTCGCCTTTGCCAATCACGCGCGCCGCGTGCGTGCGATAATCGAGGTCATCGCGTTTGAGCGTGACGAGTTCGCCGACGCGCATCCCGGACGCGCGCAACGCTTCGAGCATCGCAATGTTACGCAGGCGTGCGAGTTCGAGACGCGGCTTTTTGTCTTCTTTCGGCATCGCGCGCGCCGCGCGCAATATGGCAGTGATCGCTTCATCGGGCGGAAGTTTGGGGAGCGGGCGACTGTAGCCGCGCCGATATTTTTTGAACGCGCCGCGCATTCGCTCGATGTCGGACGCGGGCAATTCGACAATCTTTTCTCTCAATAGATACGCATAGAACTGCGAAAGGGTTGCAAGATACGTTCGCAGAGTCGCCTTGGCAATGTCGCGTTCCTCGTTCAACCAGCGCGCGCATTCGAGCGCGTGGTCTACCGAAAGCGTGGAGGCGATATCGGTAGGGGAGTGCTTGGCGAAGGTGAGGTACTCTTTGAAACGTTCGAGTCCTTGCGCGTACGTTTCGACCGTGCGCGGCGATTGACCAATTGCCAGGTCGCGCAGATAATTTTGAATCACATCGTCAATTGTTGCAATACGCGGAGCGTCTGTCAAATTGATCGGTGGGGGAGTGGGGCGCGGCTTCTTCAAAATGCCTCCTATTTACACTCGTCTAAATTTCGATTAAGGTAAGTATAAATAAATATGGTTTACGTGTCAAATCTACTCGACGTAAATCAAGTTTGGGCAAAATTGCGCTGTGTCGAGAAAGCGATGTTTTTGCATCGCGTACCGCGCAACGAATCCTGGGACGCTGTATGATTCTCTGCGCGCACGCATCAAGAAAAAATAATCACTCGCCCGCGCACACAGACATTCGCAGACGCACGCCAATTCAATTTATGTGCAACGCATCCAGACCTGGAATGTTTCCACGCTTCGCGCCTTCCAGGTCTCGTCCACGCGCTAACGCGGCTCTGGGACGCTGTGGCAATCAGACCTGTCGGGTCTTCAAGACCCGACAGGTCTTCCCAAGTCGCGCCCTTGCCTGTTGGACTAGGCGATCGTTGACCGCTATCGTCTGCAATTGTCATTTCGACGCTTCGCGCACGAACTGTCACTTCGAGCGAAGCGAGAAGTCTCTACCGTGTAGCGGAAAGATTTCTCCCTTCGGTCGAAATGAAAGTTCCTGAACAGCCACATTCTGTCGCCTGCCGTCGCTAAACAGAAAATTTGTTCTAATTGGAAATTCGTAAACGATTGTGATATACTCAAGTTCGTACCGCACTGGTTTGTCATTCCGAGCAAAGCGAGGAGATTCCTCACTTCGTTCGGAACGACATGGACAAAACAATTTCCGCACGTCTCACCGAGGCAACCCGATGCCCAATCCATTCTTTTACGGCGGTCACGTTCAACCCGATCAGTTCGTCGGACGCAAGCATGAACTGCGGCGCATTTTCTCCGCGCTCGACACCGCACACACCGGACAATTGCAAAGCATCTCGGTCGTCGGTCCGCGTCGCATCGGCAAATCCTCCCTGCTCTTTTACGTCGCACATCGCTTTTCGCAACACTTGTCCGCGCCGCAAAATTATCGTTTCACCTACGTCGAACTGCCGAGCGCAGAATGCCGCACGCTCGATGGACTGGTGAGCAAAATTCTGCGCGACCTGGGTGCGAACGGCAACAAGAAACAACCACCGCTCGTGCGCTTTGAGAGCGCGATCCACGCGTTGAAAGCGAGCGGCGTTTGCCCGGTTGTGTGCGTGGACGAGTTTGAGGAACTGACCGATCATCGCGACGAATTTCCGCACGATGTGTACGATTCGTGGCGCGCGCTCATCAACAGCCACGCAATCGCATTCATCACCGCGTCCAAATCACCGCTGGCGGATTTGGCGACGACGCACGGCTACACTTCGCCGTTCTTTAACGTGTTCACTTACTTGCCGCTGGGCGAACTAACCGACGACGAAGCCCGCGCGTTGATTGAACGCGGCGCGAACGGCGACCAGCCCTTTACGCCAACCGAGATGAGCGAGGTGTTGACACTTGCCGGGAATCATCCGTACCGTTTGCAACTTGCCGGGAGTTTGGTGTACGAAACCAAAGCGGACAACCGCGCGCTGGATTGGGCGGAGATAAGACGCGCGTACATTCAACAACTACAACAGGTTGGACTGGAAATAAAATTTGGACGTGTGCTTGCTTCCGCTGGACGTAAGTTTGGCAATGCCGCTTCTTCGACCGGCAAATTTGCGTTTCAAGAAGCCATCAAAGCGTGGATTGACAGTATCTTTCGACCAAAATAATTTATTGTAGGGGCGACGCATGCGTCGCCCCTACCCCCATCCGTACCGAGAATCCTTATGCCCACCACTCTCAAATTCCCCAACGACATTTTACGTTTGCTCTACTGGGTTTTCTTCAAGCCATTCACTCTCCGAGTTTACGCTCGCACAATTGATGAACGTTTGAATGAAAATCTTTTATTGTGGCGAGCGCGAGACAAATTCGCCACTCTCCCTGCCTTACGCAATCTAGTTTGGCTTTCTACTTGTTTAATCGCATTTGCTCCAACCGCTTTATGCATTGCAACCGGATTAGTTCTACAAATCTTTGGAGCAGATTTTTATTGGTTCATCGCGCGGACTGCAAGTGGAAGTCAAACCGCAGGTGCATTGCTATATGTGATTCCTTTTTCTTTTGGCGCATTGTTAAGTGAGTTTTTGTTTTGGCGTTTTAATTTAAATCTGTTGCTCACGTATGTCGTAGCATTAGCTCTTGGAGTAGCAATCTATTTTGTACTCACGGCGTTCGGCGTGGCGTTCGGCGTGGCGTTCGGCGTGGCGTTCGGCGTGGCGGTCGGCGTGGCGGTCGGCGTGGCGGTCGGCGTGGCGGTCGGCGTGGCGGTCGGCGTGGCGGTCGGCGTGGCGGTCGGCGTGGCGGTCGGCGTGGCGGTCGG